>JAGANE010000348.1 GCA_017624395.1 Clostridia bacterium | reverse complement strand
TTCCTGCGGCTTGATGATATCCAGCCCTACGGGCTGATGATATACCGCAACAAGTTGCGGATGATATACACGCCTTACGGCGTGATTAGGGCGCGGGAGAGTGGAAGGTTCTATGATCCTTCTCCCATCGATTCTATGATCCTTCTCCCATCGATTGTTATTGACAAATCAGGGGGAGTGTGTTATAATAAATAGGTGAATGTGGAGCGGTTTTGCTCCAAACGATTTTGAAAGACGAGGACGGTTTTGTGAAAATTCTGATTGCAGGCTGTGGACAGGTGGGAGAAACGCTGGCGCGTGAGCTTTCATCGGAAAATCATGATATTACGTTGCTGGATTCCGATCCCAAGGTTTTGGAAACGGGCGTGGAACGCTATGACGTTATCACCGTACAGGGCAACTGTGCCGCCATGCAGGTTTTGGATCAGGCGGGCGTCAAGGAAGCCGACCTTTTGATCGCCTGCACGGGAAGTGACGAATTGAATCTGCTTTGCTGTATGACGGCGCACGTGGCAAATCCTCGTTTGCATACCATCGCCCGTATCCGCAATCCCGAATATACCGAGCAGGCGTATCGGATGCGTGATGCATTTGCACTTTCCATGGCGTTCAATCCCGAACATCAGGCGGCTGAGGAGATTGGGCGGTTGCTAAAATTTCCGGGCTTTCTCAAGCGCGATTCCTTTGCAAAGGGCAGGGTACAGATCGTAGAAATTCGCATCGATGAGGATAGCAAGCTCTGTAACGTGCCGCTCAGCAGCATGAATGCAATTGTCAAATGTCGCGTGTTGGTCTGCGCGGTGCTTCGTGACGGAAAGGCGATCACGCCCGACGGTCATTTTACGCTTTTGGAGGGAGATCGTATCTTTGTGACCGCGCCTGCGGACGATCTTGCGCTTTTGCTCAAAAACCTTGGTATCGTTACGCATAAGGTACACCGCGTGATGATTGCGGGCGGCGGCACGGTGGCGTATTATCTTGCCGAGTATCTGCGACAGAGCCACATGGATCTTACGGTTTTGGAGCAGGATCGGGAAAGATGCTTAGAGCTTGCCGCAAAATTCCCCAAGGTCAACGTGATCTGCGGAAATGTCAAGGATCAATCTCTGTTGGAAAGCGAGGATATTTCGTCGGTAGATGCCCTTGTGACCTTAACGGGAGTGGATGAATTGAATCTTTTGATCTCGCTTTACGGTCACCGTCGCGGCGTGGGTCAGATCGTCACACGTCTGGATCATATGGAGCTTTCGGGCATCACGGGAGACCTGCCGATTGGAAGTGTGATCTGTCCGAGCTTGCTTTGCTGTAGCAATATTGTGCGATACGTCCGCGCTTTGCAGAACCAAACGGGTGCGGCAATTGCGATTCACTCGATTGCCGACGGTCATGCCGAGGCGATGGAGTTCCGTGTGGATGAGAACACCGAGCATTGCGGGGAACCGCTGAAAAAAATAAAGCTCCGACATAACATCCTCTTGGTCAGCATTTCACGTGGGGCTTCTATCGAAATTCCCAACGGTGATTCCTGCTTCCGTCCCGGTGACACGGTGGTCGTGGTAGCAAGCGGAGATGACGTTATCTTGCAGCTCAACGATATTTTTGCGTAGGGAAAGGAATTTGATATTCCATGAATTATAGAATGATGGGCAGGGTACTTTCGCTGATCCTTGCGGGAGAAGCGATCTTTATGATCCCTGCATGGATCATCAGCTTTGCCGACGGTGCAAACGCGGCCGCAAACGCCTTTATGATCAGTATGCTGATCCTCTTGGCTGTCGCGTTGGTTCTCGCGTTGCTTTCACGAGGTGCGCAAAAGAGCTTTTTTGCCAAGGAGGGCTTGTTTTGTGTTGGCATGAGCTGGATTTTGATGAGCATTTTTGGGTGTCTGCCGTTCTGGCTCTCGCGTGAGATTCCAAGCTTTGTAGATGCATTGTTTGAAATGGTATCGGGCTTTACCACCACGGGCGCATCGATTGTGCCAAACGTGGAGGGGCTTTCCCGTGGGATCCTTTATTGGCGTAGCTTCAGCCATTGGATCGGCGGCATGGTGTGCTGGTGTTTTTGTTGGCGCTGGTTCCGCTGAGCGGGAAGAACGATGGCTTTACCATGCACCTCTTGCGTGCCGAAAGCCCCGGTCCCAACGTGGGCAAGCTGGTGCCAAAGATGCGTCAGACCGCCGCGGTGCTGTACGGAACCTATCTTGCTTTGACCGTTTTGAACCTGATCTTCCTTTTGGCAGGCGGAATGCACTTTTTTGAGGCGATCTGTACCGCCTTTGGTACAGCGGGGACGGGTGGATTTGGAATCAGAAACGACAGTATAGCAAGCCACAGCCCGTATATTCAAAACGTTTGTACCGTATTCATGCTGCTCTTTGGCGTGAATTTCAGTATTTATTATCTGCTTCTTTTGCGCCGCTTCCGAGACGTGCTTGGAGACGAGGAGCTGCGCTTGTATATCGGCGTGGTGTTAGGCAGTATCCTGCTGATCACGTTCAACATCCGCGGCATTTATACCTCCGTTTGGGAGGCACTGAGACACTCTGCCTTTCAGGTTTCCAGCATCATCACCACCACGGGCTTTGCCACCACCGATTTTGATCTGTGGCCAAGCTTTTCCAAGGGGATCCTTTTGATGCTGATGGTGATCGGTGCCTGCGCGGGCAGTACGGGAGGCGGCTTAAAATGCGCGCGCGTGCTGCTGATCCTCAAGGGGATCCGCCGCAATATGGCGCAGGTGCTAAAGCCTCAAAGGGTGCAGGTCATTCGCGTCAACCAAACGCCTGTGGGAGAAAAGATCATTTCGGGCACCAATGCCTATCTCTGTGCCTACGTCGTTGTCTTGGCTGTCAGCTTTTTGTTGGTCTCGATAGACGGCTTTTCGGTCACCACCAATTTTTCTGCGGTGCTTTCCTGCTTCAATAACATCGGCCCTGGCTTGGAAGCTGTGGGACCTGCCTGCAATTTTTCTATTTTCAGTCCGTTTTCCAAGATCGTCCTGACCGTCAATATGCTGGCGGGACGTCTTGAGATTTTTCCGATTCTGGTGCTGTTTTCCAAAAGCACTTGGAGGCGCGGATAAAAGAATAAAAAATCCCTTTCCTACGGGCGACATGTGCTGCCTTTATGGGAAGGGGATTTTTTTCGGACTCTGTCGGAGCAAAAACATAAAAATAGAATCCTCCATGTGATTGATAGGATAATCTATTGCTTTTCATAGCATTATTATGTATAATGATTTTAATATCATAAATAAAAACGGAGGAAAAAATGAAAAACTTTATACTTTACAATCCCGTGCGTGTGATCTTTGGAAACGGTGAATCCAACAATGTTGCCGACTACGTTAAGGGGCTTGGAAAAAAAGCGATGATCATCTCCTATGAGGGACACGATTTTTTAAACGTATTGTTGGATCGCGTGCAGACGTCACTTGCGGCAAACGGAATTGAAACGGTTCCTTTTTATCGGATACAAGCCAACCCCTTGCTTTGTCATATCAGAGAGGCTGTTGAGATCTGTCGCGCGGAAAACGTGGATTTCTGCATCGCCGTTGGCGGAGGTAGCGTTATGGATTCTACCAAGGCAATTGCTGCAGGTGTTACATATCCTCATGATCTTTGGAAAATGTTCATCTCGCGTCACGATTGTGAGGTTGCCATTCCTCCTATGGAGACGCTGCCCACGGTAATGATCCCCACCTTGCCTGCAACCAGCAGTGAAATGAACTGTATTGCAGTTGCAACCAACGATGTAACCAAAGAAAAGGCGTATATTTTTTGTCCTACCCTTTATCCCAAAATTTCGATCATTGATCCCGCATTGACCTGCTCTCTCCCAACCTTTCAAACGGTCATCGGTGCGGTTGATGCAATGTCGCACGTGTTGGAGGCTTATCTGAACGGTGATCAGAATTCTCCCCTGCAGGATCGTTTGCATGAGGGACTTTTGGTGACGATCATGGACGAGCTTAGGAAGATTTTGAAGGATCCTACAAGCGTTGAGCATCGCGCCAATATGCAGTGGGCGGCAACGCTTGCATGGAATGGATATATTCAATCCGGCTTGGATGCTCCCACGCCCATGCACCAAATGGGGCACGTGCTTTCTGCCCGCTATAACACTCCTCACGGTGTAACGCTGGCAATCTTTATGGATTCCTATTTCCGCTACTGCAACGGCAACAAAAATCGTACGCGCCGCATTGATCGTTCCCCAAACGAACGCTGTCGTACCATTTCATATCGTCAAAATTCTTTTGAAATTCTTTCTTATCCATTACGGGTGTACTCCTTCTTTTGGTTTTTTATAACTCTGCGGCGTTTTTATAAAAAAATCCGCGGAGAATTTTCGCCGCGGACGTAAAAACGTTTACAAACTTACAGTTACGCAACTTTGCAACAAAACGTTGCAAAGCGCCGCGCACCGATTTTTCTTTGGTATGCGAACTTTCTGCGTACCCCCGCCGAAAAAGTGTTTCCTTTTTTAACGCGGTAAGAACTGCGGTTTTCCCCGCTCCGTTTTTCAGATACGCGAGCGAAGTTTGGATCGCTTATACTATATTGTATGCCGCCAAAGCGAAAATATTTACGTGTTTTTTATTTTTTTCGGTAAAAACGGCCGTTTCCTTATCAAGAAACGGCCGATTTTTTACATAGAAATCATCTGCAACGTTTCGTACAATTCGTGATTGAACGTCTTCTTCATCGAAACCGCTTCGATAATATCCATATCGATAATCTTGTTTTCACGGATCCCTACCGCGCGGTTGCCAATGCCATCTTTCAACAAACGAACGGCTTTGTTCCCGAACTGCGCCGCAAGCATTCTATCCGCCATAGAGGGCGAGCCGCCACGTTGTACGTGTCCGATACAGGTAGGACGAACGGAGTATTCCGTCGTCGATTGCAAACGCTTTGCAAATTCGTCCGCGGAC
>JAGANE010000347.1 GCA_017624395.1 Clostridia bacterium | reverse complement strand
GTCAAGTGGCGCAAGGATCTTTTTCGGATTACAGCCTGCATTATGACGTCAGCCGCGCAAAAATAGGCGTTAATTACAGGGGAGGGATCGTGCTGCACCCGACCGACTGTGAGATATCTGCCGGAGAATCGGCGGAGTTTGTTTTGGAGTTTTCGTTCTCCGACGACACCCCGGATGTTGCGCAGCTGAAAGATCCGGGGGCTATGCGTGTCAGCTCCAAAAGGTATTCTGTTTTTACCGGAGAATCCGTAGAATGTCGGTTTGAATGTGCCGATGACTGGGATAGGATTGAGGTTCTTTGCAACGATCAAAGACTGACTTACAAAAAAGAGGGAAGGTCTGCCACGTGGCAATTTTGCTCTGACGTTTCCGGCGACTATCAGATCACCGTAAGGCTTGGGGAGAAAAAGACTTGGATGAAGCTTCACGTGTTGGAGCCTCTCTCAGCGATCCTGCAAAAAAGAGCCGCATTTATTACAGAAAAGCAGCAGTATCATAAAAAAGGCAGTACGCTAGACGGCGCTTATCTGATATATGATCGTTCTACCCAAAGAATGTTTTATAACGCTTACTTCGGGGATCATAATGCTTGTGCAGAGCGACTCTCCATGGGGGTGATCGTAGCCCGAGCGTTGCAGGAGCGATATGATGAAAAAATGATGGCGTCGCTGAAAAAGCACAGAGAATTTATTGAGCGAGAGATCTTTGACAAGGAAACAGGACGTGTATCCGATGGGATCCGATGGAATGCCAGAGGACATCGCGTATACAATTATACGTGGATCTCAACATATTATCTGGAATGGTACCGACTGACAGGGGACGTTGCATGTCTGAAGCATGCTGCCAATATTCTCTTTTATTTTTATGAAAACTTAAACGGAGCTCAATTTGACGGCTCTCTTTGCATGAAGCCGGTCGATATCTGTCATGATCTGGAAAAAGAGGGGCTTACGGAATGGAAGGAGCGTTTGGTAAGCAATATTGTAAAGCAAGCCGAGCTGATCCTTGCGAATGGCTTGGCGTGCTGCAATCCGGAGGTCAAAAGCGGTACCACGCATCAGACGATCAACGGAAAAATATTTTATCTCTGCCAGGCATATCTGCTGTGCGGAGAAGAGAAATACTTGGCTCCCATAAACAGCTTCTTGGAAGCAACCAATGCCTTTCGGGCTTTTCAGCCTGATTTTCATATCAACGGAATGCCGCTTCGCTATTGGGATCTCTATTGGTTTGCCAAGTTTAAGAGCTATGGCGATTCTATGCCTCATTGGATCAGCGTTTTAACGGGAGAGGTGCACGAATTACTCTATCAGCTTGGAAGAGGCGAAAAATACCACGAAATGGCAGTGAATATTGTAAAAAACAATCTTTGCGTATATATGGAGGATGGGTTTGCCTCCGAGGGCTATCTGTTCCCATATAAAGTGGTTCAATATTCTTCGGATCCAAACTACGTCAATCCATATATGCCCCCCAAGATCACGTACGGTCATGCGTACGATGATTACGCAAACGACCAGGATTGGGCTTTATACTTTGCAACAAGAATACTGAAGGGCGATGAAGCGAAATAACCTCAATGTAGGGGGCTTCACCAAATGATTTTGTGACCCATCTTAAGCTCGCGGAGCAGCTCCCCCCGAAGCCCACCAAATAAAGCCTATCCTCAAAACTGCGCCTCTGAGCGCGCGTAGCCGAGGAATTAAAAAATAGTTCCTGTTTTAGATAATAAGAAAGGCGCTCGGCGATATTCGCCGAGCGCCTTTCACTTAATATAACTTATACTTCAGCCTCAAATTATCCGCTATCATCGCGATAAATTCCGAATTGGTGGGCTTTCCTCTGTTATTCTGAATGGTGTACCCGAAGTAGCTGTTGAGGGTATCCACGTCGCCTCTGTCCCACGCGACCTCGATGGCGTGGCGAATGGCACGCTCCACGCGGCTGGTCGTGGTCTGAAAAAGTGAAAAAATCTATTGGTTTATTCGTAGCTATGATGCCCTGCTCTTAGTAGGGTAAACTCATATTAGCACATTTTTTCATGCATGTCAAGCGTGAAACCTATGAAGGTTACAAAAAAATTTTTCAACTTCCAATCAAGAGTAAATCAACTTTGAATCAAGCGCTGATCAAAACAAAATTAACTATCATCTAAAGTATATCTAAAGATATACTTTTTTATTTTAAAAAAGATTTTATTGAACCGTTAAATGTACTCTAAAACGAACCCTCTATGCTATAATATAGTCACAGGGCAGGGGAAAGGCGCCAACCACAAACCCTGAAAACAAATTAAAAAATAAAAAGAAAAGTGAGGAAAAAATTATGAAGATCGATTTTGCAAAGAAGGCCATTGTTATCACCAAGAAGGAAGCTAAGGCGGCTTCGAAGTACGATACCCCCGAATACAACGAGATCATGGAACTTCAGGAGAAGCACCCCAATTTTGTTGTGATTGTTCGCGAGACTAAGAGCAGCCCTAACCGCAAGAGTGCAAACAAGGGCTTCACTTACGATAAGATGGAAGCGTATGTGAACAGACATGGCTCTGAGCTTCAGAAGCAGCAGTTCGCAGAGATGCGCGAAGCGGCTAAGGAGCTTGCCGGTGGCTCTTGCGTAGCTTACAGATTCGTAAAAGATTGGTTTGACACCAACTTCCCGGAAGCATCTGACTTTGCTGCAGCGGTGGCACGCATCACCGCTGCGGCCTGATCCCTCTCGAAGAAAGGAGAAAGATCATGGCTAAGTCGAAGTACAACCTTACGGTTGATCATCCTAAAAAGCGCATTATTATCGGTAAGGCATTCAACAAAAAGCAGGCTGACATCACCAGTGAGGAATATGCAAAGCTTTGCGAGGTGGTGGAGATGTTTCCCAAGTACCGTGTTACCGTGAAAGAAATAAAAAAGAATCCTCATAAAGAGTCTTACAAGGGCTTGAACTACGATTATATGGAGCGCTATATTGCCGTAAAGGGAACGCGCGCTGATCGCCAAGAATATGACGATATGCGGCTGCTGGCAGAGTGTCACAGCAAGCGCTTCCCGGTGATCAAGCAATGGTTCTTGGATAAGTATCCCGAAGTCAAAGAATACGGTGCAAAAGCAGAATTTATCAATCAGCTCAATGCGGCTTAAAAAGAAAGGAGAAAAACAATGTCAGTTCCGAATCAATACAGCATTAAAATTCATCGCGAACCCATGCTAAAAGGGAGCAGCTTTATTCAGATTGGCAAAGAGAACTTTGCAAAAGCATACCAAAAAATGTCGCGTGCACCCGGTGCATTGGCGTTATATGTTTGGCTTGTCGGAAACCAAAACAATTATAAGTTTGAGTTTTCACCCCAAGCTGTCTTGAATCACCTTGGAATGGCGATCTCGACAACACATGGTGCGGTGAAACGCTTGAAGGAAGAAGGGTATTTGGTACAACGCGCGGAAAGCACAACATGCGATTTTTACGAGGTTGCGCGCGAGCATAATAGTGCCAAGGACAAGGAAAGGGAAACGGAAGATGAAGAGTGTGACTTTCCCTCTCCGGTGGTTTTGGCGAAACCCGGTGAATTTTCATTCTAAAATGCGAAAACGAGATTTGTATTTTTGTACGAATCTCGTTTTTGTTTTGAGTTCATTTCAACGAACTTTAATAGAGAAATATATAATATATAAAGGCACAAATATTCCCCTTCGGGGATAGATAGGGAGCCCCTCTCCCTTGTGACAGAATAAGGGCAAGAGAGGATAATCGTAATGAGAGAATTTTCAAATAAAAATGAAAAGAGGCGAGGTTGGAGCAACGAAGCCGCAAGCGGCTTCTTATGCAGCAACCTCACCACCCTCCCTGCTTCGCAGGTCGGGAGGTAAGAGCAAGAGAAAAGAGGTGAGTCAGAATGAGAAGAGATCCCAAACGTTACAAGAGCACCTATCAAATATATTTTGAAAACAAGGATAAGCCCTTATGGGAGAGACAGAAGATCGAGCAAGAATATCACAGAGAAAGACTTCGCGAGATGCAAGAAGAGTACAGAGCGCAAGAACAGAAGAAAAAGGCCGAGCGCGAAGAGAAGAAGCGCAAGGAGAGAGAAGAGCAAGAGTTGATCAAAGAAGCGGAAGAAGCGGCGGTAAAAGCAATAGAAAAGGCATTTAAAGATTTATTTAAATAAAAAATGCCGTGGCAGTTGACAAAGTGCCGCGGCCATGCTATAATAAAAACAGAGGAACACCGGCAACGGTTGCTCCCCTCTGTTTGGTAAAGAAATAACCGCCCAGCTTTGGAAGGTCAGGCGGTTATTTCTTTTTATTTGTGAAAGTAAGTACGACTTGCAGAAGGGCGACGATGAAGCCACCGAGCAGCAGGAGCTGCTCCAAGGTCAGATACATAAATATCACCTCCCCTCCGTGTGTGGAAGGGAGAAAAGAAACTTGCTCCCTTCCGTAGAAGGGGAGCAACCGCCACCATTTTGGTGTTCCTCCGGGGCTTGCGCCCACATATATTATATAATATATGACAGCAAATGTCAATATAAGGATGCGCTTGCGCATCCTTTTTATTTTGCCGAAAATGACCGTTTTTGAAACCGAAAATGCATTTGAAAACCGAGAGAGGCACCTCACACGGGAAATTGATTTTTAAAATAAAATTTTCCCGAAATGTACCCCCGGCGCACGGCGCTGTTCAAGAAACGGTCAAGCGAATTTCGCTTACACTTTTGGCTTGTTTGAGGGCACTTTTGGCATGCAAAAGCCGCCCTTTCGCCTGTTCACGAAAGCAGTTGTTTTATTGAACACCCTCTCCGGCATTCTTGACGTACTCAACAATGTCACCGACATCGCAACCGAGCAGCTTGCAGATTGTGTCAATGGTTGCCCAAGAAGCAAGTTGTTTTTCTCTGATCTTTTGAATGGTCGCCTCTCCCATGATTTTGTCTTTTCTCAAACGCGAGGTGTTGTATCCTCTCGCTTTCAATTCTTTGAGCACATCAATTTTATAAACGATTGCCATGCGTAAGTCCTTCCTTTTGGTGTATTATTTTTTCATTTTAAATTATAGCAGAAAATTACACTAAAATCAAGTGTACAAATTGCACAATAAATTGGTGTAAAGTTTAGCTATTTTGCGAATTGATTTACACTCGATTTTAGTGTATAATATAATCAAGATGAGGGGCAAACCTCACAACAGAAAGGAGACAAAACAATGTCGAGAAACGAACTGATCACCAAAATCGAAGCCCTGCAGGAATGGGAAGCCATCATGGAAGAGGCCAAGGCCGAGGCCGAAGCGCTCCGCGACATCATCAAGAACGAGATGCTGGAGCAGGGAACCGAAGAGCTTGAGGCCGGCGCCTACATCATCCGCTGGACTTCGGTGCTCACCAACCGCTTCGATACCACCGCTTTTAAAAAGGAACATGGCGACCTTTACAAGCAATTCACCAAGCAGATCGCAAGCAAGCGCTTCAGCATCGCATAAGAAAAGCCCTTTACGAGAGCCGGCAAGCAAACCGTAAAGGGCACCTCACCAAATCTGAGAGGGTATGAACATTATAACATACCCTCTCCAAAAAATCAAGGAGAGAAATCATGAAAGAATTAACAAGCTACAACAGAGTCGCCGGATACCTCAACAAAATGTTTGATCTTTTGAATCAGAGATTTTTTGAAAATACACTTTCAAGACCGACCATCACCATTCAGAGCACCCCAAAGGCCTACGGACACTTCTCGCTTCGCAAGGACACTTGGATCTCCAAGCTTGGCAGCACGCACGAAATCAACATCGGCGCCGGCACCCTCTCGCGCCCCATCGAAGAGGTGGCAGCTACCCTCTTGCACGAAATGGTGCACTATTACAACCACGAAAACGGTATTCAAGATTGCAGTCGCGGCAACACGTATCACAACAAGAAATTCAAGGAAGCCGCCGAGCAACGCGGTTTGTGCATCAGCCACAGCGACAAATACGGCTGGTCGCACACCAAGCCGGCTGACGAGCTGCTGGAGTTCGTGCTGGAGAATGATCTGACCGACATCCTCTTGAACCGAAACGAAGCCACAAGCTTTCAGATCGGCGGCACCGGTACCCACAGCGGCGGCGCGGTGGCGATCGGCACCAAGCCGAGAACGTCCAGCACACGCAAGTACGTTTGCCCCTGTTGCGGCATGAGCGTGAGAGCTACCAAGGTGGTGCGGATCGCGTGCATGGATTGCGACGAGCAAATGATTGAGGCATAAAACATAACGAGAGGGCGGCGGTTGCCGCCCTCTCGAAGAAGGGAGAAGCTATGATTTACGGATACGCAAGATGTTCCACTAATGAGAAAAAGCAGGACATAGATCGCCAAGTGCGCGAGCTGAAGGCGGCAGGAGCAGAAGAGATCTTTTTGGAATACGAGCACGGCGACAGCAAGGTGAAGGAGCAACAGGCGCTGATGTTCGAGAGGGCGCAGGAAGGGGATAGCATCATCACGTTAGAGGTGCCGCGTTTGGCGCGTAGCACCAAGCAGCTTTGCGAGATCATTGACGTGATCCGCGCGAAGCACCTGCGGTTGACTATTGTGGGGAGCATTACCATGGATTGCCGCCGTGGGAACGCAGATCCCATGACCGAAGCATTTTTGCAAATGGCCGGTGTGTTCAGCCAATTGGAGCTTTCGATGATCCGCGCTCGCGTGCGCTCCGGCATGGCAAATGCCGCCGCCAAGGGCGCGAAGATCGGCAGACCGCGCGTGACTCTTGACGAAATTCCGCCCCAGTTCCTGCGCCATTATCCGGCATACAAAGCAGGGAATCTGAACGTCAGCGAGCTGGCGCGTGTGTGCGAGCTGAGCCGCACAACGGTGTATAAATATCTGCAGATGTTGGAGTAAGAAAAGCCCCTGCAAGAAATTCTTGCAGGGGCAAAATGTTTGTTAGCGCTTCATTATTTCAAAAGTCTTTTCTTGCGGAACACAAACCAATACAGGCAGAAGCCACCGCCACCGACAACGGCAACGGAGCCGCCGACAATGCCGATAACAGCACCTGTTCCAAGAGATTCTTCCTTGGCATTGGAGGAATTGTCTTTGTTTGCGCTATTAGCTTGCCCTGCGGAGGAATTAGTTGAAGGAGGATTGCTTTCGGTTTTTGCAATTTCCTCTGTTTTAATCTCACCGCAGTCGGTACAAGTAAAGGTTTTCACGCCAACCTCTGTCTCGGTGGGCTTCTTTGTGATTACGCCACTGTTCCAATTGTGCTCCTCATACTCCACAGCAGAGCAGGCACATACATGCTTGTGCTGGGTAGCATCATGCTTTTGCCAAGCATAGTAGGAGTGCGCCGTGAGTTTGGGGATATCTTCGGTTTTGGTTTCTCCGCAATCGGTGCAAGTGTAGGTTTTGACACCAATTGTCAAGTGTGTTGCGGGAGTAGTAATTACGCCGCTGTTCCAGCTGTGATCAGCGTAATCAATCTCGGCGCAAGCACACACGCGCTTGTGCTGATTGGCATCATGTTTCTGCCACTCGCCGTATTCATGCGCAGTGAGCTTTGCCACGTCCTCGGTCTTGGTCTCGCCGCAGTCAGAGCAGGTGAAGGTTTTCACGCCAAGCGTGGTATGCGTAGCAGGCGTGGTGATCTCGCCGCTGTTCCAATTGTGATTGTCATACTCTACGGCAGTGCAGGCACATACGCGCTTGTGCTGGGTGGCGCTGTGTTTTTGCCATTCACCGAAAGCGTGCGCCGTAACGTTCTCGCCTTTGGTGAGCAAGCAAACAGAGCAATTTTCACCGCGGAAGCCGTCTTGCACGCACTGTATATGAGTGCTACAATCTTCCCACGTGTGCTCATGTACGCTGTATGCCGTATAGCTTGTGCCGAGGTAGGAGATTTCCTCGGTGAAGGGGAATGTGATAGAGATCAGATCTGGTACCGAAGAATCCGGATAAAGCACCACAGTATTACAGTGTTCCAGTAAATAGCCGAGATCAGTAAAATCGGCAAAGCCGTCCAGGAGTGATGCGGAACGGATATAAACCACATCAAGGGCGGTACAGTATTCGAAAGCAGAGGTGCCGATAGAGGATACCTTTTCACCAATTACGATGGATTTTAGCGATCTGCAACCATCGAAAGCGTTACGGGAGATGTATGTGACACTATCGGGGATCGTGATGCTCGTAAGGGAGCTGCAACCATAGAATGCAGAAGCGCCGATGGAGGTAATACTATCGGGGATCGTGATGCTCGTAAGGGAGCTACAACCATAGAATGCATAATAGCAAGTGGAGGTCACACTTGACGGGAGTGTGATGCTCGTAAGTGAGCGGCAATCCCGGAACGCAGCCGTGCCGATGGATGTCAGTTGGCTATTTTCGCCAAACGTGATGCTTCTAAGGGAATTACAATCATAGAACGCACCATCGCCGATGGAGGTCACACTCGGTGGGATGATGATGCTCGTAAGTGAGTCGCAATCTCGGAAAGCATCCTCACCGATGGAGGTGATACCATCGGGGAGCGTGATGTTTTTCAAAAACATGCAATTTCGGAACGCTTCCGTACCGATGGAGGTGCCGCCTGTGATAACTACGGTCTTCAAGGAAAAAGGAATATAATAATAATTATCGCTATACGACTTTGCACCAAAGATGTAACCGAAGTTCCTTGTGTCATTTGCGGTAGAACCGACAAAGGGCAACGTAATGGTTTTAAGATCATTACAACCGAAGAAAGCAGCAAACCCGATGCTCGTTATCTTACTGTTTTCATTGATAACTATGCTTTCCGGGTATTCAAAAAAAGCGTAATTATAAATTTCATAAGAATTTCCGTTATAATCTAATGGTAAGGACAAGACCTTATCGGTGCCCTCGTAGCCGATAAGATAGTGATCGCTTCCGCTTTCATAAAAAACGTATCCATTGGCATCTGTGAAAATTTTTGAGCTTCCTGCGAGTGCTGTATAAATGTTTTTGGCGTAATAGGCTATGCAACCGTAATCAGTTGTGCCAATTTTGAAAGTTGTTGAGGATAAATTGTAAATTTCAATCAATTTATAACATCCTTCAAAGGCGCCGCTACCGCAGGAGATTGTGTCACTGCAAATTGTGATTTTTTTAAGGTTAATGCATTCGTGAAAAGCATTGTTGCCGATGGAGGTGATATTCGATGGAATCGTGACGCTTGTTAAGCCGCCGCAATTAGAGAAAGCAGCGGTGCCGATGGAGGTCACACTGCCGTCATCGGGGATGGTACTGTTTTTGCATCCGAATATTAAGGTTTTACTTGCTGTTTCAATCAGACAATTGCCTGTGCTATGGTAAATAGTATTTCCGCTTTTTACCGAGATGCTTGTCAAGTTCATACAATTGGAGAAAGCTTGAAAGCCGATGGAAGTCACACTGTCGGGAATTGTGATGCTTGTCAAGCTGCTGCAACCGTAGAAAGCATGAGAGTAGATGGAGGTCACACTGTCGGGAATTGTGATGTTCGTCAGCGCCCTGCAATGGCTGAATACATCGTAGCCGATGGAGGTTATCTTATCGGGAATTGTGATGCTTGCCAAGCTAATACAATTGTAAAAAGCAGAGTAGCCAATGAAGGTCACGCTATTGGGAATCGTGATACTTGTTAGGCGATGACATTTATAGAACGCATAGCTGCCGATGGAAGTGCAATGGCTATTTTCATCGAAATTGACTTTGGAAATGTTTGGAAAATCTGAATGAGGCTTATAAATGTTATCTGAAGTATACACAGTTGGAAAAAACAAATATCCAGGAATTTTTGTGACATTAGCACCGATATTCACCGTAATGCCACTTCCTGCTTGACCTGCATCTGAAAAAACATAATTGGAAGAGTTCAGATCTTCCATTGCCGTGGCGTTGAAATTGATCTCCGTCAGTGCAGTACAATGCCGGAACGCTCCTTCATAGATGCTTGTGACGCCCTCTGGGATCGTGATCGACGTCAGCCCACTGTAACCGAACGCATACCCGCTGATGCTTGTGACGCCCTCTGGGATCGTAATCGACGTCAGCCCACTGCAACTGTAGAATGCACTCCCGCCGATGCTTGTGACGCCCTCTGGGATCGTGATCGACGTCAGTCCACTGCAGTTTGCGAACGCACTGTCGCCGATGGAGGTCACGCCATCGGTGATTGTAACAGATTTAATGTTACTTTTGTATGCTCGCCACGCATCGGTGGAGGAGGATGATGAAAAATCACTCATTGCCCCCGTTCCCTCAATCAAAAGAGCACCGGTTGTGGTGTCCAACGTCCACGTTACATTATCCGTATCCGTCGCACCCCATTTGCCGCTATATGTTTCCGCCGAGGCGCAGACTGTGAACAGACAGAAGAGAAGCGCAGTAAACAATAATACAAAAAATAGTTTCCTTTTCATTTTTTATTCTCCTTTTTGGGGCAAGTGGCACAAAATTCTTTTTTCACATCACAGCGATTACATAAATTCATTTCTATTTCGCCATGGTGCTCGCTTAAGTGTATGCGCGCGGTATCAAAAATAAAGTGTTCGATCGAAGGGTATTTTGGCCATTCTATTTCACTGTTGCTTTTGATTTCTGGCGCAAAGCCAATGCGTAGTTTTTTATACACTCTATCATCAAAATGGGCTAAAATAGCATATTCCTTAGAACTATCCATTTGCATAGCCGCTTCTCCGATGATTTCAATTAGCAAGCGAGTTTCTTTTTCATAGTACCAAATTGATCCTTTATAAAAACCATTGTGTTCTTTTTTAAAGCGCTCAAATTCCGTTGTGGGAAAATTATAATGAGTTTTTGTATTATATTTCAATTCGTACTTTTGAGAATCCTTTTTGCTTTGGCGCGCATATACGACATCGCCAATCTGTAGCTTCATAGTAGTTCCTTCGGATAAGGCAATTCCTTCTGTGAGTTGTATTCGATTTTCAAAATCGTATTCTACCAATTGAAATGTGGAGTGTTTGGCAAACAAATTTAGCAATGTTGTTCGAGATAACTCTAAACGTGCACCTTTTCCGTTCATTCCCCCGTACATATACCAAAGAGAAAGGTTCTCATTTTGACCGCTACTAAAGCAAGCGGAGAAAAAGCGGTGTTGATTTTCTTGAAATTGTGCCATATCAATATGATCATTAAATCTGGTGACTGGTGAAATTCTAAATGTTTTTTCTTTTAATATTGCCTCAATGGCAGACAAGGAGGTATAGTGATAATATTTATCGTGACCGTATATACGATCAGCCAGATAGTTTATTAACTGGTTTGATGTTTTCAAAGAACTAAAATCATTCCAATTTGTAGAAAGTTTTTTATCCATAGATTGATCCCCAAAAACAAAAAAGTGCGCCAACCGAAGTTGCCGCCCCATAAGGAAGTTTTGTATGAAGGAGGTATTGTGACCGATTTTGGTCACAATACCTCTTGCTGTTTTATACGGCTTCTTTTGTGCCCTTGGTTCTGCCGTGAAGCACGATAC
>JAGANE010000346.1 GCA_017624395.1 Clostridia bacterium | reverse complement strand
CGTCGTGTCAAGTGCCACCAGCACCGAGGAAATATGGAACGGTGTGGGAAACCCCGTCTATCCCCCTGCAAGGGCGGAATTGGAAAAGCACGGCATTTTATGTAACGGAAAGCGCGCGGTACAGCTGCAAAAAAGCGATTATGAAAAGTACGATCTTTTCATTGGCATGGATTCCGCCAATATCCGCAATATGCATCGCCTTCTCGGCGGTGATCCCGACGGCAAAATTCACAAGCTGATGGAATTTACGTCGCGCGGCGGTGACGTCGCAGACCCATGGTACTCCGAGCGCTTTGACGTCGCCTACCGCGATATTTACGATGGGTGCCAAGGGTTGATGAGGTCGCTTGGATTTTGAAAAAATATTTTTTGTCAGAAACTTCTTGAAATAAAGTTAAACGTGGCAAGCCACGTTCGACACCTTCAAGAACCTTCAAAAAGGCTTTTATAGAACACAGGAGAACCGAAATGAACTTTACAGAAATCGCACAAACACGCCAATCCTGCCGCAAATACGACGCACACCGACAGGTAGAGACAGAAAAGCTTGCTGCCGTTTTGGAATCGGCACGCCTTGCTCCATCCGCCTGCAACGGTCAGCCCTATCATCTGACGGTTTGCAAGGGAGAGAGTGCCAAGCAGGTTGCCTCGGCGGTCATGGGCATGGGCATGAACAAATTTGCCGCCGATGCTCCCGTGATGATCGTGATCTCGGAGGAGCCTTACGTTGCCACCGCAGCCTTTGGCGCAAAGGTCAAGGGGAACGATTACCGCTCCATCGATATTGGAATCGTGGCGGCATATCTGACCGCCGAAGCCACCGCGCAAGGACTTGGAACCTGCATTCTCGGTTGGTTTGATGACGAAAAGATCCGCAAGATCTGCGGTCTTGACAAGCCCGTGCGTCTGGTGATCACCCTCGGCTATGCAAGTGAGAATGATAGCTTACGCCCGAAAAAACGCAAGGCTTTAGAGGAGCTTGCAGGAGAAAAATAAATCTGCAATAAGATTTTTAATTTTATCAACCACTTTTTTCTTTTCGACCGAACCCAAGCCTCATTTCGGCGACTATATAGGTGTATCGATACGAACACACAAGGAGGTGCAACGCTGTGAAAGACGATCTGCTTGCATATTACGACGATATCAGGCGGCTTTCCGAGGCAAAATGCGCCACCCGAGAAGACGCCGAGGATCTGCTTTCCGAAACCTTTCTTGCAGCCTATTCCCTTTTGCATCGTGGGGGTAACATTGAGCATCCCAAAACATGGCTTGCAAACACCCTGATGCATAAGTATCACAGCACCTTGCGAAAAAAATATCGGCAGCCTACGATCATTGAATATGATACTTTGGAACAGCTTGCCGCAGAGGAGGATGACTTTGACCGTACCGAGGAGGCGGCTCAAGTGCGTAAAAAGCTGTTATATCTGTCACAAACCACCCGTGAAGTGCTGATACGCTTTTATTACAACGGGTATTCGGTTTCGGAGATTGCGACCCAATTGGGGATCGCCGAGGGCACGGTAAAAAGCAGACTTTCGGCAGGACGAGAAAAAATCAAGAAAGGACTTGCCGATATGGTAGAAAAGAAATACAATATTCCAAGCAGACTATCTCTGTCATGGAGCGGATCCGATGGCCCCAACCATCAACCCGTCAGCTTGGTGGAGGACGATCTGATCGCGCAAAATCTATTGATCATCGCCTACGATAAGCCACTCTCGATCACAGAGCTTGCCGAGGCAATCGGAATTCCCACCGTATATATTGAACCGATCGTAACAAAGCTGACCGAGGGTGAGCTGATGGTAAAGACCGAGGGAGAAAAATATTACACGGACTTTATCATCTACAAGCCCGAGGACGAGCTGAACAGATTTGACTCTCAATTAAAATTTGCAGAGGATCATTTTGAGAGCTTTTGGAGTGTCATTTCCCAAAAGCTTTCCGACCTCAACACACTGCAATTCAGCCAAACACTCAACGTACGGCAACGCCGAAAGCTGGAACGATACGTTGCCTTGCGGATCCTGCAAAAATTCCAGCTGGAACCAACGGATCCGCAATGTGGCACTACTCCCAAGCGGCTTGACGGTGGGGCTTGGATCGCACTCGGATGGGCATTCCCGGCAGGATACGATGCACAAAAGTACCGCCAAGCCAGAGAGTATGTCGTATCGGGCGGGCACCGTGGGGACGGCGGCGCTTGCAATTACTGTGGTGCGACCTTTTTAAAGCTTTTTGAGTTTGACACCCCGTTATGGGATAATCCTTATCGGTTTGGCACCTGTGGATTTGACGTTTATTTTAAGGAGATTCGTTCACTACTATGGTGTATTTACAAGGATATTCCCTTTGACGTTGGCAATATCAGTAACACCATGATTGAAAGCATTGACAAGCTGATCAACTCAACGGGCTTGATCACTCGTCAAAACGGAAAATTGGGGGTCGATATTCCCGTCATGAAAAAGGAAACCTATCGGCAAATAGAAGCCATCATCCATGACGGTTATAAGCAGCTTTACGCAAAGCTTGGCGAGGACTATTTGAAATATCTGCAAAATGAGATGTTAGAGACACCCAAGCATATCAAAAGCATAAAGCTCGTCCACCGCTATTTGCCCGCCACCAATTATATCGTGATGGCGGTCATTCGCCAAGCATATGACAGAGGGCTACATCTTTCGGACGTAGATTACTGTTGCCCTCCCGTTGTGCTTGTATATGAGGAATAAAAACAAAAAACATAAGGGAGAAGCGAATTTGCTTCTCCCTTATGCTTCATCTGAGCGCAGTACAATTATTTGTACTTGCGCTTTCTGGCTGCTTCAGACTTCTTCTT
>JAGANE010000345.1 GCA_017624395.1 Clostridia bacterium | reverse complement strand
CCCTCCAGACGAACAAACGCCGCCGCAAAATCGTCAACGCCAAATTTTTGCGCGTATTCGGGATGTCCCGATTTAACGTAGGATTTGTAATTGGGATCGGTTCCGAAATACGAGGACTTGTAGCCGCTGACCGTGAGAGGCTTGGGATAACCGATCGCATTGAGTACCATATCCAACGAATAACAGCCAATGTCCCCCAACGCACCAATTCCCGCGGTATCCTTTTCGATAAAGGTAGTTCCGCTTGATGTGGGAATACCCCTGCGTCTGCCGCCACCCGTTTGAATGTAATAGACCTTGCCGAGAATGCCCGATTGTACGATCTGGCGCACCTTTTGCATATTGGCATCAAGACGCGGCTGGAATCCAATGGAGAGAAGCTTACCGCTCTCCTTCTCCACGCGCATGACCTCCACAGCTTCCTCTGCGGTTACCGTAAACGGCTTTTCGAGAAGCACGTTCACGCCCTTTTTCAGCGCATAGACCGTGGGGCCTGCGTGCTGGCAGTTATAGGTGCAAATGCTCACCGCATCTAGCTTCAAGCTCTCGTCGTCCAGCATTTCCTTGTGCGAAGCGTAATCGGTTTTGACGTTCTCCACACCGTGCGCTTCAAAAAAAGCCTTTGCCTTACCGGGGATCAGATCACAGCCTGCTACGATCTCCACGTCGGGCTGTTGCAGGTAGGAAAGCAAATGCGCTGTTGCAATGCCACCCGTTCCAACGATACCGATTCTCAGCTTATGGGAGGCGTCCACCTCGGGGGCGTTCTCCTCCACCGTAATAAAATCGTCTAAACTTCTGCTCATGTCAAAGTACCTCTTTCTTATTCTTATATAAAACAAAATAATTCAAAATCTCTTGTTGTTCTCCCTTGAAAATTCAGAGAGAAGCCAGCAAGGCTTCGTAACGGTTCATCAACCAGGTATACGCCTCGTCCGAAAAATGGTGATTCCCATTTTTTCCCAGGCTAATCCCTTCATCGATCCATGCAAGCTACGCGGAGTGAAAAAAGGAAGTCCGCAATGATAGTTCCGTGCATTGCCGCGACCGCACGGGTAGTCAAGGGAACCGTTCGCCGTGGCTTTTTATTGGGACAAGCAGACACGTGGCTCCCATGGTGCATACGGGATATGCAAAGGAGGAGCCGTATTGGATCGTCAAACACGAGGGCGCGTCGGTATTGTCACTGCACCATATCTGAGGAAAATAAGTAAGCATTGCGCCGTCAAAGCGTCCGCCGCCACTGCAGCCCCAAAAAGGACGGCACCAAAACGGTGAGTGGTTTTCGATTGCAAGATATTCGGAGGTGTCGGGAATATCCAACGAATAGACAAGCTCCCCTTCACCGTTGATATAGTAAGCGATTCCGTTTGGAATGCTACGCTCGGTTAATTTTACAGTCGGATTATTACAATGAAAAGTCATCTTTATTTTCTTTACTTAGATCAAAGGTTCTCCCAACGCTCGCGTACTTTGCCCCCGCGAGAGGATTGTAGGCAAGCTTTTCCCACGGGCTGTCGCATACGATCTGTTCAATCGCGTTCAGGTTGTCGTCCGTATCCGTAATATCGGGGATCAGCGGCGTGCGGAATGTGTGCTTGATACCGCTGTTTTTTAGCCATGCGGCGTTTTCTTGGAAACGCGCAAATTGATCTTGGGGTCGATAAGTTTTAAGTTTCTGCTTGCTTCAAGACACAGTTCGGAAAGAAGATTGAAGCAATCGTTACCGTCCTTGTCGATGCCGCCCAGCACCATGCTCTGCCCGTTGTCGCCCTGCTGAACGCCAACGTAGAGGTCGCTATCCTTGTTGAAGGAGAGGAAAAAGTCCTCAACGAGTTCAAGGGCAGTTTCACGGGTGTAGACACCTGCCTCCATATC
>JAGANE010000344.1 GCA_017624395.1 Clostridia bacterium | reverse complement strand
TACCCGTACCGGGAGGGCCCTTGAGCAGGACACCGTGCGGGATCTTTGCACCAAGCTTGGTGAACTTTGCGGGATCCTTTAAGAATTCCACAATCTCAACAAGCTCCTCCTTTTCCTCATCGGCACCCGCCACGTCACGGAACAGCACCCTGTTTTTATCGTTGCCGTTGGGAACCTTGACACGCGCCTTTCCAAAGGAATTGAATTTTCCGCCGCCCTTGCCATTGAACTGACGCATGGAGATAAAATACAGCACCACAATGATCACAACGACAAAGATCAGAGGCAGCCAGCTGAACCAAACCGGAATGCGGTTGGCAGGCTGCGGCTCGTATTGGGTGATGGTGCCGTCCTTGACCTGCTCGGAAATGATCTCGCTCAGATCGTAATAGAAGATATCAAAGCTGCGAAGCTGATATTCTACCGTCCGAGGCGTTCCGTTTTCCACTACCGTCATGGTCAGAAGATTATCTTCACTGATCACAACCTGTGTTACCTGTTTGTTGTAAAAGAGGTTCAGCACGTCATCGTAGGTCAGCTTTTCCTGACCGCTGCCACCCTTAAAAAGCAGGGAAAGCACTACGACGATGGCAACCAGAATTACAAGATAAAACAGGATTTCCTGAATAAAACTGCGCTTTTTCATGGATTTCCTCCGTTTCGTTGGCATTCTGCGCCAAAATAATAAATAACAATCAATATCAATGTAGGGTAAGCCTTAACGCGTTTCCAAAGAGATCGGCAGAGTCACCTGCAAAAGATAACAACCGCCCGACACCGACACACCGTCTCTGACGCCGACAAAGGGCGCCCATAAGATTCCCTTTTCGTCACACAACAGCGGAATGGCATCCCGCCATCTGGGCGGAATTCCCGCCTCACGGTAAAGTCGGCGGAGCTTACGGTGCATACCGCCCATCAGAATCACGTCTCCGTCTCTTTTGGAACGCCAAAAAACACTATTCTTTATTATAGCAGAAATCGCGTTTAAATTTAAATAAGAGTGTGTAGACAATTTGTTAACTTTTGTTGGAACAGTGTTTTCTTTGACACTTACCGTGATCCCCGACGGCAAAACAAAGCTCCCATCCTGCAAAAAGGGGTAGCAAAACGGCTCTGCCGTCATCCGTGACGGGGAATATACACGCAACCTCCCAAACTCGCAAACGGCGCAAAAACCGCCGTGGAGCGCAACCTCCGTGTCAGCATCGGCAGATATCAACAATTGCTCCAATGCCTCCAGATGCACCCGCTCCGCGTCAAGTTCCGTGTTCATACGCACCCAGGCGGCAAGCACACGGCGGCGCAAAGAAGGATTTGCCGCAACCATCGGTTCGATCAACAAGCCCCCATCCTCTGTCGTTGCCGATTGGATCAGCCCGTCGGCAAGAGAGGAAAGCAGTGCTTCGTCCTCTCGCAAGGAATCCGCCATTGCACCGATGCGACCGACCGCCCCGGGGAACAGCTCCTCCATCACGGGGATCAGCTCGGCACGGATACGATTGCGCGCATATGCGGTATCGTCGTTGGTGCTATCGGTCACAAATTCCAAACCTTTTTGATGACAATAAACAAGGATCTCCCGCTTGGAGACCTGCAACAAGGGACGTGTCAGATAGCCGTTGGCAAACGGTCGCACAGGAGCAATGCCCGAAAGTCCTGCCGCAGAGGTACCGCGACAAAGTCGAAACAACACCGTCTCCGCCTGATCGTCGGCATGATGCGCCGTTACAAGCAAGGGAATGCTCCGCTCTTGCATCAGCTGTGCAAAAAATGCGTATCGCACCTCGCGCGCCGTTTCCTCAATGCCCTGTCGCCGCTCCTCTGCCAATGCGGGGACGTCAGCCTCCAACACACAAAGCTCTATTCCGTATTGTTTTGCAAGAGACTCGCAAAATTCACGGTCGCGCTTTGCCTCGTCACCCCGTATGCCGTGATCAACGTGCGCCGCCACCAGCAAAAAGCCTTCCTGCTGACGTCGCTCTGCCAAAAGATGCAAAAGCGCCGTGGAATCGGCACCGCCCGATAGCGCCAAAAGAATGGGCGTATCTAAAGGGAGCTGCGCAAGATGCGCGGGCATACGGATCGTGTCTGACAAATCTGATCTGTTTTGCATGGTCAATCCGCATCCCGTTCCTTATCAATGGTAATGAACTTGGTAAACTGACCGTTCCAGCCCATCTCCACCGTTCCCGTGGAGCCGTGACGGTTTTTGGCAATGATGACCTCGGCAATGCTGGTATCCTGCCCTGCCGCATCATCGGTTTTATAATATTCACTTCGGTACAGGAAAATGACGGTATCGGCGTCCTGCTCGATAGCACCCGAATCACGAAGATCGGAAAGCATCGGCTTTTTGTCGGTTCTCGATTCGGGACCACGCGACAGCTGTGCGCAGCAGACTACGGGAACCATCAGCTCCTTTGCCATGATCTTGAGCGAGCGCGAGATCTCGGAGACCTCCTGCACACGGTTGTCCTTGTGACCGTCGCCCTGCATCAATCCCAGATAGTCGATCACCACCATACCGAGATTCTGCACACGGCGTAATTTCGCTTTCATGGCGGTCACGGTCATACCCGACGTATCGTCGATGAGGATATCACATCCCGAAAGCTCTCCCGACGCCACAGCCAGATGCTCCCAGTCCTCGGGCGTGAGATCTCCCGTGCGGAGCGAATAGCTGTTCACCAAGGCTTCGCTGGACAGCACGCGGTTCACCAACTGCTCGGCGGACATTTCCAAGGAGAAGATGCACACTGCCTTTCCCGTTTGCTTTGCCACGTTGGTGGCGATATTGAGCGCGAACGAAGTCTTACCCATACCCGGACGGGCACCCACCAGCACCAGGTCGCTCTTTCCCATGCCTGCCAACACGCGGTCCAAAGCGGAAAAGCCCGTCTTGGTTCCCTGGGTTGCTTCCGCATTGGTGCGAAGCTCCTGCAAATGGGAATACACGTCCTGCAACACTTCACGGATATGGCGGAAATTTTTGGTATCCCGCCCCTGGGCAATGTTGAAG
>JAGANE010000343.1 GCA_017624395.1 Clostridia bacterium | reverse complement strand
GGGGAAAGTTTTGGTCAAGCTTTTTCAAAAGCTTGCGCGGTGGAGGACGCGTAGCCCTCCTCGCTCTCCGCAGAGAGCGAAATCCTCCTTACGGCGTTCTCTTTTGCAAGCTTTTCTCTTGCGCCTACTCCTTGCAAGAGAAAAGCGGCTAAGGAATTTACACTTATTATAAAACTGTTGTTTTTCAAATAGGGGGGATCAATAAACCAAGGGACGGACACGCGAAAATCGCGTGTCCGTCCCTCTCGGTTGATCTCCCGATTATGCTGCGGGATGGATCTCACTAAATTTCTTACCCTCTTCGTCCTCGTGGGTAACAACTTCGGTAGCACCCTCGGTGGTAATCTCCTCAGGCGCGGTCGTGGTCTGCGCATCCTTGGCAGTGGTCTCCTCGGTCTTGCCATCGCGCGTACAAGCGCTGACCGCCAGAACAATGCACACAAGTGCAAGAAGCAGAGCAATCAGTTTTTTCATGATATTTCTCCTTTATATTTTATTTTTAAAAGTTCAATTGAGATTAAAGTCCAGCATGACGGGCTTGTGGTCAGAGGAACAAAGAATGGTCTCCAGCGTCAGAGTGCGGTAGACAAGCTCCTCCACCTTGTTCTCCAGATCCAATGCGTAGATGTGGTCGATGGAGTTGTTGTCGCCGCTCGTGTCGGCAAGATTGCAATTGTAGCTGACGTACGCGCCAAGAGCATCGCTCCAATTGGGATATCCGTTGCAGGAGCCGTGCTGGGAGGTGTTGGTGGTTTGCGTTGCACAGTTGACGTAGCCTGCATCCTCCAGCATCTTCATGGCACTGATACGAATGTTGATCTCCTCACCCGTGTGATACTTAAAGGTCATATCCTCGGGAATCTCAATCGAGCCACCGAGTGCCGAATAGGTACCCGGCTTGTAAATTCCGTTGTTAGAGTTCATATCGCCACCCATGATCACGGGTGCGCCGTACTGTTGCTGATATGCATTGAGGAAGGGGATCAGCTTTTCCACCTGCCCCCAACGCAAGGGGTTACCGAGAGGAGCAACCTGCGGGTCGACCAATGTGTTGGACTCAAGGTGGGTGCAGCAAACGCTGTAATACTCACCCGTTTCCTTATTTTTAAAGGTTGCAACCACAGCGGTACTACCCCGATTATCGGAATTATCCCAATATCTGCCCGCGAACTCACCCTCGGTGCGAAGAACAGGCTCGCGAATACCGTCTTCGTCAGTGTCGGTGGATTGGAAGGAGCCGTAAGAAAGATAGCGGCAGGAGCCCTCCACGTACTCGGTAGTTTCCTTGTTGTAAAAGATGGGATTGTAGGTATTGACCTCTTGCCCCGATGCATTCTTGGGCTTGACCTCAATATAACCCTGTTGCTCCATAGCTGCAGTAAAGCCGCTACCTCTCCAGCCGGGCTGGAATTCGTTCAGACCAATGACGTCCGGCATATAGGTCATGACGAGAGAAAGCTGATATTGGTAGCTGGTAGGCGTATTAAACAGTGCGCCGCTATTGTCGCGGAACCAAGCGTTCTGCAGAATCACACGAACCTCGCCCGCCTTTTCGGCAAGCATCTCGCGTCCGTAGGTACCTTTTGCGTTGCAGGCATCACTCAAAGCAATCTTGCCGGACATAAAGGTCTTTTGTATAAGGTGATTTGCGGCTCCGATAAAGCCGAATGCATCAGAAGCAAGGATGTACAAGCGGTTGTTCTCCACCTTCAATTCATAAGCACCCGTTGCCATTCCTTCGACCTCCTTGGAGACGATCTCGTAAGCGTCTGTCTTGGAGGAGGAACGCGTCTTGCGGGCAAGAAGAATACCGCTCTTACCGTAAATATGATTTTGCAGGGTGATGATGGGATAAACCGCCGCATTGGCAGAGATCAGGGGATATACGAGGGTGAAAAGATCGGTATCGTCCTCCTCGATCACCTCCATAATGCTCTGGCTGTTAAACACGCCCGTAGCATCGTAAAGAATCGTCCAGGTTCTGCCATAAGCGGTCTCGCCGCCCTCTGTCTCAATAAAGTAGGGGGTTACGGTGTAGCTGACAGCGCCCATGGTGGCAAGGTCAATCTTTTGCGTCAGTGCCATCAGGTGCGTGCCGCCAAAGTCCTCTGCCTTGTATTCGATCAGGCTGCCGTTCTTCATACCCGTCAGTGTCTGATAGTATTTGTCTGCCTTAATTGTGTATTCAGCGGTCTGTGCTTCGCCGTAGGTGGCTACGACCTTAACACCCGCCTCAAAATAATCGGTGCGCTTGGTGGCAACGATAAAGCGAAGTGCATAAGCATCGCCTCTTGCCGAGGTCTCCTGAACACCCACGTACTTGGGCGCCTTGGCATATGCTGCGTTGACTGCGGCAAGCTCCAGAATGGACTGATAAGTGGTGTCTGCCGTAAGCTCATTGGCGGTCACACCGTACTTACAGGTGGAGAACACGGTGTTAATATCACCCCAGCCTCCCGTTACCTGTGCATCGGAGAGAGCCGCACACATCAAGCCGGCGTAGGGAGCGGTGTTGATTGCACCCGCATTGCCATTTGCCTGCGGATTGAAGTTGCCCGCGTAAACCTTTTTGGTGCCAAAATCGTTCTCGGTATATTCGGCAGCCACGGTATAGCAGTTCTGCATCGTGCGCGTACCGCCTCCCGCACCGTCTCTTGCGTATCCCGCAATACCGCCAAAGCCTACCAGACAGTTGGAAGCCGTATTGCCGTTGTCATAGAAGGAAATGTCAAACTTCTCTTGCAGATTGTAGCAATAGGAGTAGACCATCACGGTGCTTGCCGATGCGTTGTCGTTACCAACGATACCGCCAACGGCAACACGGTTGGAGCCTGAACCGCCAGCCTGGCCAGAAATGGCACCAACCTTTGCGTCGGCAGTGTTGATACAATAGGAAATCGAGCAGGATGTATTTGCCGAAACGCTGATGGGCGCACCGATGATACCGCCCGATCCCGACCAACGGCTAAAGGTGAAGTGGATCACCGCACCGTTGTTGATGCAGTAGGAGATCGACGCACCGTGACCGTAGCCGATGATACCGCCGCTGGAAAGATTGCCCGAAACGGTAGCGTTGTTAACGCACTCGGTGATTGAGGCACCGTTCTCGGACATACCCATGATACCGCCTGCCGCATATGCACCGTAAGCCTCACAATCGGCATCGGTGGTACAGTTGACAATGGTAGCAGCGCCAAACGTCGTGCCCGCAATGACACCCGAAACCAAAGCATTGTATGCCTTGACAGCACTCTTTTGCGACTGATCCAACGTACCTGCCTTGATATTGCAAGCATTGATGTTGCAAACCACTGCGTTGCGATCCAATACGCCAAACAAGCCGGTTGCCTTGTATCCCGATGTCATAATGGTACCGTAATCCACGGACGTGACCTTGGAGGTAACCTTGATCACGGCGTTGGAGATCTTGTAGCTTCTGCCGTCGTAGTGACCTGCAAACGCATTACGCTTGGACTCGGAGGTTGCCTGTGTCGTTCCGATGGGAGTAAAATCCTTACCGCCAAGGTCAATGTCTGCGGTTTGTACAAAATAGGTATCCGCAAAGACCTGATCGGAGGTAAAGCTTGTTTTCAACGCATCGTTTGCATCGCGGTAATTCTCGGTCATCTGAGAGATCCATGCGAGATTTGCCGCGCTTGCAATCAAATAAGGTTCTTCCTTGGTTCCCTTGCCCTCGGGCTTGGTTACCGTTGTTCCGTCCCACGCTTCAGCCCCTACGGTAAACGGAACGGCAACAACCGCACCGAGCACCATCACGAGAGCCAAAACAAAGGACAACAGCTTTTTGGTTGCTTGCATTTGTTTTCTCCTTTTTTGGGTTAAAATTTCTTTTTGAGGAATAGATCGCACTCTCCCCTCCCAATACTTTTTGTGGTTTTTACCAAAAAAGCAGGGAAAGAGGTGCGTATTCTATACCTCTTTATAATTATACATCTTATTTATGTAAAAAACATTTGTGATATTGACCTCTTACATTTCTCATATTGACCTTTACAAGAAAAACAACAGCATTTTGGGTATCAAAAAAACGATTGGACAAAAAGCACTTCAAAAAACAAAAAAGGGGCTGCCTCGCTTGGAAGCAGCCCCCGCTTTGCCGAATGCATCGGCGTGTGAAGCTTTTTATTCTGCGGTTTTAAGATTGAAGTCCAGCATGACGGGCTTATGGTCGGAGGTCATGAGGGACATTTCCATTGCAATGTTACGGTAGATCAGCTCCTCGATCTCAAACTCGGTATCGCTGTCAAGCACGTACATATGGTCGATCGAGCTTGCATAGCCCGTGGTATCGCCGCCCGTAGGAATGCCGTTATAGCTGACGTAAGCCATCAGCTTGTCACTCCAAATGGGATAACCGTTGCAGGAGCCGTTAAGCGCGGTATCGTTGGTATTGTTGCGCGCATTGGTAAAGCCTGCCTCAATCATCATATCGCAAACACTCTTGAGAATGCAAATATCCTCACCCGTGTGGTGGGTGACCTTGGTGGTTTCGTCTACGGTGATCGAACCGCCAAGAGCGGAGTAAGTGCCGGGATTGTAGCTGTCTGCCGAGTTGAGGTCGCCGCCCATCATCAGGGGAGCGCCAAACTCTGCCTGATATGCCTTGAGGAAGGGAATCAATCTTTCCATCTCCTCCCAACGAACGGGGTTACCCATCGGTCCAACCTGCGGGTCAACGTTACCGTTGGAGATCAGGTGCGTGCAGCAAACCGAATAAATATCACCCGTTTGCTTGTTCTTAAAGGTTGCCACCACGGCAGATCTGCCTGCGTCGAAAAGCGTCTCGTTGAGATACTTTCCGGGAGTAGCGGAATCCTCGGGCCACTTTTGCAATTGACCGATTCCGTCGCCATCCTCGTCGGTTGCCTTATAGTTTTGACCGTGAGAGATCCACTTGCAGGAGCCTTCAATATACTCGGTGGTTTCGGGATTATAATATAGAACGTTGGTAAGCTTGGGGTCCTTGCCCTCATTATCTGTAGGAGTAACGTAAATATATCCGTTCTGCTCCATTGCTTGGGTAAATCCGCTGCTTCTCCAACCGTTCCAGAACTCGTTGAGTCCAACCACGTCGGGAGAATATGCCATGATCAAAGCCAGCTCATACTGATAAGAGGTGACGCTGTTAAAGTAGGTGCTTGTGCCGTCACGTCCCCACGCGTTGTGAAGCATGACACGGTTATCCCCTGCCTTTTTGGCAAGCATTTCGCGCGTGTATGCCCCCTTTGCGTTGCAGCTCTCATCCACGGCAATGCTGCCCGATACAAAGGTCTTGGCAATCAGATGATCGGCGGCGGCAACAAAGCCAAAGGCGTCTGCCGCAAGAACGTAGAGGCGGTTGTTCTCTGCCTTCAGCTCGTACGCACCCGTTTCCATGGTGGGAACCTCCTTGGCAACGATCTCGTAAGCATCTGCCTTGGAGGACTCGGTGGTCTTACGCTTCAAAAGCAAGCCCTTCATATTGTAAACGTGATTTTGCAGGGTCACGATGGGATAAACCGCCGCATTGGCAGAGGTCAGGGGATAAACAAGCGTGTACTGTGCGGTGTTATCCTCCTTGACAAGCTCTACGATGCTCTGGCTCTTAAACGTGCCGGTGTTTTCATAAAGAACCGTCCAGGTTCTGCCGTATGCGGGATCTGCGCCCTCGGTCTCGATAAAGTAGGGGGTTACGGTATAGCTGACAGCGCCCATGGCGGCAAGATCAATGCTTTGCATCAGTGCCATCAGATGTGTACCGCCAAAGTCCTCTGCCTTGTATTCGATCAGGCTGCCATTCTTCATACCCGTCAGTGTCTGATAGTATTTATCGGCCTTAATCGTGTATTCTGCGGTTTGGCTGTCACCGTAGGAGGCTACGACCTTAACGCCTGCCTCAAAATAATCGGTACGCTTGGTAGAAACGATAAAGCGGAGTGCGTAGGTATTGTCTCTTGCCGAGGTCTCCTGCACGCCTGCATAACGGGGTGCCGTTGCGTACGTCGCATTTGCAGCGGTGACCTCCAGGATCGACTGATAGGAGGTGTCGGCGGCAAGCTCATCAGCAGTCACGCCGTACTGACAGGTGGCAAACGGAGTCACGGGATCCCCCATTGCCCAAGTGATCTGCGTATCGTTCAAAGCCGCGCAAAGCAGACCCGAATAAGCAGAGGTGTTGATAGCACCCGCATTGCCATTTGCCTGCGGGTTGAAGTTACAGTCAAACGTTTCCTTTGTGCCGTACTTGTCGTTGGTATAATCGCAAGCTACGGTATAGCAGTACTCAAAGGTACGTGCGCCCGTGGACTGATTGTCCTTGGCATATCCCGCAATACCCGCGGCAGCGGTCAGGATATTTCCGTCGGAGTTTCCGTTATTCACAAACTTGCTGGTAAAATGCTCCTGCAGATTATAGCAGTATTTGTACACAACGTTGGCAGAGCCGTTACCGCCGTCATTTCCCACGATACCGCCAACGGCAACGCGGTTGGAGCCGGAGCCCGATACCTGCATGGAGGTGGAGCCGACGTTGGCATCTGCGGTGTTGACACAGTAGCTGACCATAACGGTCTTGCAGTTGGCATGGTTGAAGGGCGTACCAAAGATTCCACCAACACCCGACCAACGGGTAAAGGTAAAGTGATGTACCGTACCGTTGTTGACACAGTACGAAATATTGGCATTGTATGCCATGCCGATGATACCGCCCGTACCCTTATCCGAGGAAACGGTAGCGTTGTTGACACACTCGCTGATCTCAAGACCGCCCTCAGACATACCGATGATACCGCCTGCCGCGTATGCACCGTATGCCTCACAGTCGGCATCGGTGGTGCAGTAGACAATGGTTGCGGCACCGTAGGTCGTACCTGCGATCACGCCTGCCGCCAAAACGGTGTAAGCACCGCTGGCACTCTTTTTGGTGGTATCCAATTTACCGACCTTGATGTTGCAGGCATTGACGTTGCAAACGGTCGCGTTCTCATCCAGCACACCAAACAAACCTGCAGGCTTGTAGCCGTTCTCCATAAAGGTTGCATAGATCATGGAGGACACCTTGTTGGTGGGATTGATGACTGCATTGGAGATCTGATAGCTTCTGCCGTCATAATGTCCCGCAAAGGCGTTGCGCTTTGCCTTTGCGCTCGATTGCATCGTTCCGATGGGGGTAAAATCCTTGCCGCCGAGGTCGATGTCTGCGGTCTGCACAAAGTACACGCCCTTAAATACGTCGTAGGAGGCATATCCTGCCTTCAGCTCCACGTAATTTTGCGTCATGTACGAGACCCATGCAAGGTTCTCGGCAGTTGCGATCAAATAGGGCTCATCCTTGGTTCCCTTGCCCTCGGGCTTGGTCACCGTCGTTCCGTCCCACGCCTCTGCACTCGCGGTAAACGGCACGGCGATTACGGTACCGAGAACCATTACGAGAGCCAGAACGAGCGACAGCAGCTTGTTGGTCGTTTTCATGGTTTTCTCCTTTTCTTTTGTTGCTATTTCGGTCTTTTTTGCCGATACACCATCATTATACATCTATTTTTTGAAAAAAACATTTGTGTTATTGACCTCTTACTTTGCCAATATTGACCTTTCTTGACCGTGTTTTGCGAAAGACAAAATTTTTATATAAGATTGAAAACAAATTGTTAAAAAAGCTTTAATCCCCTGTTTCAAAAAGCACTCCCGAAAGACCGACCAGATCCGCCCGCAATCGTTTTCGCATTTCCGCAGAGGCATCCAGCAAAAGCGGTGTGCGCGAGCGACGGCTGCAAAGACAACGCTCCATTGCTTCCACCAAGCCTGCAACACTCAAGGTCTCGGCAGACAAAAAATCCTGCCCTGTGGCGTTTGCCACCTCACGGATCTTCCCGTCCCTTGCATCGGCAGAGATCCCCAAGCTTGGCGTGGCACAGCAGGTTGCAAGGATCAACGCATGCAGACGCATGGTCACCACCGTCTCACACTGCAAAAAAAGCGCCATTGCGTCGCCGGGCTCGCGCAAAAGGATCAGCCGTCCACCGCATTCGGGAAGTGCCTCCAAGCTATGCGTGCCGTCATGCAGCTCGTCAAACACCGCAAGCAAAGGTACAAGTCGGTTGCGCTTGCAGACCGTCCGTACCGCAGTCAACAGCAGGGATCTCGTCAGTGCAAACGCCTCCCCTCCCCGCAAAACAACGCAAAGATAACGCGCATCCGTAGGAATCCCATGCGCCGAAAGCAACGCCGCCCCCCTGCTTTTGGGAGGTGCAGGCAGCAAAAAGGCAGGATCACCACCAAGGTGCAGCTTTCCCGCATCCACGCCCATTGCCGTCAGCTGTCGCAGCGATCCGCTCTCCCGCAGGCTGATATAGCGGCATCGGTTGAGTGTCCGCATCACCCGTCGGGATGTGCGATCCCCCAAAAGAGGACCGATCCCCGCGGCAAAAACCGCTGCAGGCGTGCCTAACAGGTGTGACAGACGCAACAGGGTCAGATAATAGGCAAGAGAACGGTTGCTGGTCAGATTTTGCAGCAGTGAACCGCCGCCCAAAAGAAAGAGATCGGCGTGCAAAATTGCCCCAAAAACCGAAAAGGGATTTTTGCGATTGACACACCGAATCCCAAAGCGGCGACGGTCGCGTCGCGGTGATCCCGTCAGTGCCGTAACGCTTACGATGGGTAAGGCATCGCGCAAAGCCTCCAAAAGCCCCAACAAAATGGCATCGTCTCCCAAATTTCCACATCCGAAATAGCCCCCCACGGTCAAGTGCCACCGTGGCTTTGGTGCAAGACATTTTTGGTACAGTGCAAGCGTCCTGCGGCACATTCGCTCGGCCCCAAACTCACCCTCAATCGCCCGTCTCAGCTCCTCCCCCAACCGATAACGGAGCGACGGCTGCTCCAAAAGAGAAACGAGATCCTTCTCCAAACGCTCCCGTGTGGGCAATGCCTCACCACGCGCGCAAAAATTAGATCCCGCCGCTCGACGGATCCCTTCACGATCCAAAATTCCGCCGTAGCCCTCGTTACCGCAAAGGATCACCGCACAGCCGCAGGCGCCTGCCTCGATCGCCGCACGCGATACCCCTACAACGATTTCATGTTTTCGCAAAAGCGCGGGCATATCATGCACCCAGCCCGTCACGTGGACCGCCGCACGTCCAAGACGGCGGTTGATCTCCTCGGCACGCAAAAAAAGCCGCTCGTACTCACTGCCGCCCCCCGCAATCGTCAGCGTCACACCCGAAAAACGGCGCAAAAGAGAGGGAGCCAGCTCGCAAAGCAGCTCTGCGCCAAGACTGCAGTCGGCATCAAGACGGCTGACAAACAGGATGCGCGGCGCCCCTATGCGCATGGACGTGGGGGAAAAACGGCTGCAATCTACCCCGTTGGGGATCACACTGACGCGCTCGGCGGCAACTCCGTAGGTCTCACAGACGTAGGTGCGCAGATCCTCGCTGACAGCAATGGTCCGACTCCCCCACCGTGAAAGGCGCGACAGCCAAAAGCCCGACCGAAAATGCGCATGCACCGTTACCACCGTGGCATACCCCAAGCGCTCGATGCCACCGAGCAAAAGCGCAGGGATCCTTGCGTGTGCGTGCAGAATGTCAAAGTGCTCGCGCTTTACCAGCACGCAGATCGTGCGCCGTGTCCGCAGAGATTTTAAGGGGGCACGCTTGGAAAAAACGGCATTGATCACAGGGATCCCCTCTGCCGCCAGCTCGTCCGCCACCCTGCCGCCGCCCGACATCAGCCAGACCTCCACCCCCATCTCGCGCAGTCCTCGGATCAATTGCGCGATATGTGTCTCTGCCCCTCCCGCCTCCATGCGATCGGTCAACATCAAAATCTTCATGCACACACTTGGGAGAGCCAAGCCCTCCGCTCCTTCACCGACGTTTAGGCATTTACGGTGTCAAAATTGCTTTCCAAAAAGCTATGGTTTTTTCAAAGCACCGCAAATGCGCTTCTTCTACTATTTGTGTCCTGCAAAGCCGAGCGCTATCCCCAAAAAAGCCGTTTTTTTGATACCGCACCAAAAAACGACAAGATCTGCGCACGCGCGCCCGTGTCCGACATATACTGTCAATAAAGGCTTTTGACGGAAGAAAATTCCTGCCGCAAAGTTTTTGCAGGGTGTTTAAAGGCGCCGCATCGGCGGTAAGAATAGGTACAGACGGACGGTTTTTCCGATCCGTGAGTTCGGACTTCCGAGGAAGCCAAAAAAAGAAAGGAAAGACGAGCATGAGCGTCAAACGCGGAGATATTTATTACGCCGATCTCAGTCCTGTGATCGGCTCGGAGCAGGGCGGACTTCGCCCCGTCCTCATTATTCAAAACGACATTGTAAACCGTTACAGCCCCACCGTGATCGCGGCGGCAATCACCTCACGGATGAGCAAAACCAGACTTCCCACCCACATTGATATTTATGCCGACGAGGTGGGGCTTGCCAAGGATTCGGTCATTCTTTTGGAACAGATCCGCACCCTTGACAAGCGCAGACTCAAGGAAAAAATGGGACATCTTGATGAAACGACAATGGATCACGTCAACACCGCCATTGCCATCAGCTTTGGTCTTGGCACACCGCGCGAGGATGCTGCCAACCGTGCCATGATGCAACGCATAGCCACCTACACACCTCGTACCCCTGCCGCCGTTGCCGCGGTAACACCGCCTCCGCACACCGCAGAGGAGCCATTGTCCGCAACCGCCTCCACGGCTCCCCACACCCCCCTGCAAAGAGGCTAAAGACTTACAACGTCAAAATGACAGGGAGCGCACCGTTTTGCCAATGCAAGCGGAACGCTCCCCTGTTGTGTGATCTGATATTTATTTTTCCACGCTGATTTTAATGTCGCCCGTGTCGGTGGAGATCTCACATCTGCCGCCCGCCGCGGTTTTGGGAACGTCAATTTTTCCCGTGTTGGTTTGTGTGGCAAACACCTTGTCGGAAAGCAGGCTGCCCTTGATATCTCCCGTAGAGGTCTTGATAAAGATCTCGGCGGCATCACAACGCTCCAGCTTTACGTCGCCCGTGCTTCTGCGGATCGAAAGCCCCTCAGAGACCATCACGTTGGTCAAAACCACATCTCCCGTGCTTCCCTCGGTGGAAAGCATTTTACAGGATACGTCACTCAATTTCATTTTTCCCGTAGAGACCTTGGTCGTGATCGCGCCCCCACAGGTCACCGATGCCACCGTAATATCTCCCGTAGAGGTTTTCAGATCCAATTCTCCCACCTCGGCACCGCCAACAAAAAGATCTCCCGTGCTCAGGTGAATGCTTACCCTCTTCGAGACAGCCGCACAGCACCTGACGTCTCCCGTGGTTCCCGAAATATCAATCGTCTCAAGCCCAATCCCCTCGGGGATCTTGACGTCACCCGTGTCCACCTTGACCGACAGACCAACGTACTCTCCCTTGGGTACGGTAACCGTAACCTTGGGACTACCGAAATGAATGCCGATATAATCATACCACTTTCGGGTATCGGAAAATTCAATCACCAGCGTTCCGTCCTTGACCGATACCGAGTGCTTTCCGTTGACACGCTCGTAGCAATCCACCGCGCTCTGTATGCCCTCCACAGCCACGATCTCAACGTCGGCAGTATCGGTAACGATGGAAATATTTTGATAGACGTCGTTGATTTCGTAACGGTTGCTCTCATATTTCGTCGTAGACAATTTTGTAAAATCCCATTTCAGCAAGCTCATAACACCTCCAAAAATCACACATCCGATCAGCACCAAAGCCGATGCCGTAATCAACCATATCACGGTCGCTCTTTTCATCATCCTCTCTCCTTTCCGATCAAACAATACTTCATGCCCAAAGCAAGCTTTTTGGTCAGCAGTAGCATTGCTTTGCTCGCCGCGTGGCAGCCAAAGAACACAAAGACCGACAATCCCACGCAAACAAGTCCCGCACCAATGAGCGCGCCGCCCACAAGTCCATGTCCAATCAAGGCAAAGATCGCACTCGCCACAATGATGCCAACACCACTCGCGATCAGCGCGACAAACACCGACCACAAAGAGATGACGACCGACCATATGACAACGTAAAGGGAAAGGATGACGGCAAACGCTGCAATCAGGAGCGAGAGCCAGATGGGGGAGCCGAGAACAAAAAGCACAATCTCCCATGCGCCAAGCCGCCTTTTGGGCTTGATCTTTTCCTTTGCGATCTTTACAAACGGGATCTCCGCAATAATTTGCGTGGCGATACGATCCAACGATCCCAGCTCGCGCACCGCCTCGGTCTCCGAAATTCCCTCCTCCATGCGGTCATTGATGATCTCCGCATAAAAGGCGAGACGCTCCTCAACCTCCCTTTGCGGCAGCTCCGAAAGCCTTGCCCGAAGTCCCGCAAGAAACTCTGATTGATTCATTTGTCCTTCTCCTCCTTGGTAACAAATTGATAGATCGACATGACCTCGCGCCATTCTTCCTTAAAATTTTCGATCCGCTTCAAGCCCGATTTTGTAATATGATAATATTTTCGCAGCCTTCCCCCATGCTCGGCGGTCCGCACCGTCAGCATTCCCGAAAGCTCCAGACGCTTTAAAATGGTGTACAGTGTGGATTCCGACATCTCGATGTACGGCTTGACGTCCTTTAGGATCCGATAGCCGTAGGAATCCTCATTTTTGATGGCGACCAGAACGCACACGTCCAACAGTCCCCTTTTTAACTGAATATCCATTCCATACTCCTCCTTGCGTAATACATCATATCACGAAGTATTGTTTTTGTCAAGAGGATTTGAAAAATTTTTCCGAAAATTTTATAGAAAACAAAAAACGGGCGGTTGCATGAAAGTAATGTTACATAAAAAAGCCTCCCTCTGAGGAGGGAGGTGTCAAGGCATAAGCCTTGACGGAAGGAGAGAAATCCTTAACTGAATGACATTTGGCACAAGACGGGGCGATGGATTTATGATACCAAATCCCTTTTAAAGGCTAAATACTCGCTGTCATG
>JAGANE010000342.1 GCA_017624395.1 Clostridia bacterium | reverse complement strand
CCGACGTACAAATCGTTGCAGGTTCTTATGCTCAGCAAAAGGCATCCAACAAGGGCTTGTTGTTCCCCGAGGCGGACAATGCATTGGTACAAACCGTAAAGTCTCCTGTGGTAGCAAAGTACGTGCAACAAAGAACCAATGAAAGCGGTCTTGTGGACGCTCGTTTTGTAAGCACCGTAAACTTTGCAAATCTTGACGCATTTGCAAAGATTGGCTATGAGATTACTTCTATCAAAATAAACGGCACCGAATATGCAACCGACGCTATCACTATCAGCGATACGCAGGTGTTCAAAACCATCAATGCGGCTGATAAGACCTACCAAGCAGGAGAGGGCGACTTTGCGGGCTGCGATTATATTTTCGCTCTGGAGCTGATCAATTTTGAAACAGAGGGAACCTACGAGGTGACCTTGACCGCGTTTGCCGAGAAAGAGAACGGCGCGCGCATTTACGATTACAACGGCGCTGTGAGCATCACCGTTACCGAAGGTGTTGTTGCCGTTGCTTGATGCTTAATCAATTATCATTAAGTCAAGAAAGGAAAGATGAATATGAAACACTATCAAAATCCTCAAATTTCAATTTGCATCATTGATGAAAGTGATATTCTCACGGTCAGCGGTCTTGGATCAACAGACTCTGTCAAGACGTTTGACATTAGTGAGCTTAGTGATCTCTAATCTTCTTCGCAAGATTGATACAATAACCCTTTGTGGAACAACAGAAAGGATTTCTTATGAAACGCACATTATCTTTAATTTTAACCTTTTTGCTTTGCCTTTCAATGGTTGCAATTCCCGCTATTGCAGACGGCGGTAGCGAGAACACCGACCCCTTTGCAGGGGCGCAACCCGGACTGCTGTACAACATTGATTTTAAAAAATTGTACGCCGATGCCGGTTATACCGAAGCTCAGGATCTGAAAGCAAACGGAGAGCAACTGGAACACCTTGGCATCATTGCCTACGGAGACGACAGTTCGGTTTTTCTGACCGACAAGGGCTTGCAGGCTGGTATGAAAAACGATAGCCGTGCCGGTTTGACACTGAACACGCCTAAGCAGGGCAGCTTTACGATTGAAATGGATATTTCCATGCACAATTTCAACAACGATGTCTCGGTTGCCACCAACATGAGATACGTCATGGAGTACGGCTTTTCCTTCCAGGCTCCCAACGGTTGGGCTGAAAACAGCTATGTCAACATGGTTTGGAACAAAAACAAGACTATCACCAACAATCACTCCACTAATAGACTGCCTCTCAACGGCGACATCACACTTTGGGATCATATGGTTGGTGCTGAGGATTACCAGAACAAGACCTGTCATTACACCTTTAACATTGATGACGGTTATCTGAAATCCTGGTCGATCAGCTACGATGATTACACCGTCACCTTTACGTTGAGTAACTTTGACCGTATGGCTTGCCGTGTGAGCTCCGGTATGTTTGCGTTGCGTGTACGCAATTTCAGTGATTATACGGGAATTCAATCGGGAGACACACAATACATCAACGTGGAGAACATTAAGGTTACCATGTTGGATGCCGGCACACCGATTGAAGAATGGGACAACATCCTTACCCCCAACCGTCCCGTTCCCACCGAGCAGGAATTTTCTTATGAAGACACCCAAAATACCAAGTACATCCCCGGCTACGTGCTTCACTACATGGATTTCTCCAAGATTACAAGCTGGGAGGACACCGGCTATTTTGTAACAAACGATGCCGAACCTGAAGGCTTTGAGATAAAGAATGGTGTGTTGAGAGTGAATGCTTCCCAAAAGATGAACATTCTTCTGACCGGCAACTCCATTCCCAAAAACATGAAGAACTATACCTATACCGTTAAGTTCCGCTTTGCTACTTCCAGCAGCCGTTTCTTAGGTTTGATTCAGACTGCGGGTCTTGATCAAACGGGCAAGGCTACAAATAATGTAGGATCGCTCATCCGTTTGACAGGTATCATGGATGGTGCATCTTACCCGTCCAAATATGCAGCGGAGCATGCCGCACAATTGGAAGATATGGCGGCTGGTGAATGGATCACGGCTACCGTTTCCGCATTGGAGGGGGAAGCATTCACCGTAACCGTTGAATGTGGCGGTCATATCGTAAATTGGATCAAAACGTCGGGAACCGATACTTTGAACGATTCTTATCTTGGTTTGAGAATTGCCGACGGTACGAGAGTTGAGATCGCATCCATTCAGGTGGTTGCAGGCTTCTATGAGGATTACGAGACGCTGACATGGCCCGCAGAAGAGGGCGCATTGGTGCAGACTGTAACCGCAGATGCCATTCAAAAGGCTGTTGACGGTGATAATACCAATCAGGGCAACAACAATACCGGCAACAACAATACCGGAAACAACAATACCGGAAACAACAATACTACCGACACAGAGGACAACACCACAACGGAGGCTATCACCACAACCAACGCACCCGATACCACGGCCCCCGAAGGTGGCTGTAAATCGGCAACGCCCGCATTTGCAACGGTCGGAGCACTTGCGTTGGCGGTATTCCCGTTGATTCTGAAAAAGCGAAAAGACGACTGATTTTTTAGCATCCCATTATCTAAGCGGAGGGACGATCGTCCCTCCGCTTTTTCAAGAAAGGAAAATTGTTTATATTATGAAAAAGATAAAGTTCATTTTGATTGGAGCAGGAGACAGAGGCACGACCTATGTGCGTATTGGCGCTGAATGTTGTCCGGAATTTGAGTTGGTTGGCGTTGCCGATCCCGATCCTGTCAGACGCGATTACATCAAGAACAAATTCAATCTCCCCGAAAGCGTGTGCTTTTCCTCATGGACGCAAATTTTGGAACAACCGAAATTTGCCGACGTGGTGATTATCGGCACGCAGGATAAACTGCATTTTGAACCCGCCATGAAAGCGATTTCGTTGGGCTATCATTTGCTGTTGGAAAAGCCCGTTGCTCCCACTCCCGAGGAGTGCTTGCAAGTTCGGGATGCCGCACTTGAAAAGGGTGTCGAGGTTTTCGTGTGCCACGTATTGCGTTTTACCCCCTTCTTCTCGTTACTTAAGCAGATCATCGACAGCGGTCGTATCGGCGACGTGATGCATATTGTTCACATCGAGGGTGTCGGTCCCATGCTTCAGGCACATTCTTTCGTGCGCGGACATTGGAGAAAGCTGGAAGACTCCAACCCTATGATCCTTGCCAAGTGCTGTCACGACATGGACATCCTTCAATGGCTGATTGGAAAACGTTGCCTTCGTGTGCAAAGCTTTGGTGATTTAAGTTACTACCGTCGCGAAAATAAGCCTGAAGGTGTGCCGGAGCGTTGTATCGACGGTTGTCCCATTGAAGCAAGCTGCCCGTACAGCACCATCAAGCTTTATAAGAACCGTCAAAAAGAGGGCTACGTACAAGCGGCAACTCACAAGCATTTGCCCACTGACGAGGATATTATGCGCACAATCACGGAAACAGAGTACGGTAAATGTGTGTTCTGCTGTGAGAATAACGTGGTGGATCACCAAACTGTGAATTTGGAATATGAGGGCGGTGTTACGGTTTCGCTCACCATGACCGCTTTTTCTGAGCATGGCAGAAGACTTCGCATTATGGGTACGAAGGGAGAGCTGGTTGCCGACATGGGTAAGGATTTCGTAACGGTATTTGATTTTGAAACGATGAAACATACCGATATCAAAATCCCGAACGCTGTGACCAATCAGGACATTACGGGTGGACATGGCGGCGGAGACAAGGGAATTATGAGGACGATGTGCCAATATCTGACCGGAAACTACCAAGGCAATTCCGTGGCAGATATTCAAACGTCTATTGAAAATCATTTGCCTTGCTTTGCTGCGGAAGAATCACGCTTGAAAAATTGTGTCATCGATATGGATGAGTATACGAAAAAGTTGTGCTTGTCCTATCGAAAGTAATTGATTCCGATAAACAATTGTTTAACCTTGTACCTCCAAAAGATTGGGGACTTTTGGAGGTGCTTTTTGAAAGGAGAATGAAACATCATGAGCATAAAAATGATATTGACCGATCTTGACGGTACGTTGCTATCCAAAGGTCAGGTGGCGATTTCGAATCAGAATATGGCTGCCTTGAAGCAGGCTGCCGAAAAAGGGATTCACGTCATTCCTTGTACGGGCCGTGCGGTAGATATGCTCCCACCGCAGCTACTGACCTGTGATTTTGTTCGCTATATCGTTTCCTCCCACGGCGCGCGTGTGTATGATCGCAAGACCGGAGAAACGCTTTATGAAAAAACGTTGTCACCGGAAGAGTCCCATCAGATTTTGAAGATTATCGAGGGGAAGGGAATTTATGCTGAGGTTGCCGCCGCAGGTACGATCTACGTTGAAAAGACACTGGCAGACCATTTGATGGATTATCCGATTCCGTATCATCATTATTGGTATATGCGTGACCGCCGTTTCACTGCGGTGGAGAATATTGCAGATTATTTTTTGAAAAATCAATTACGAATCGAAAAGATCAATATTTATTCCATGCCCGAAGCACTCTGGCAAGAGATCTACGAGGCGTTGGATGCTTTAGGAACGATTCGGTTTACCAAGGAGGGGGCTGCGGCAGACCTTGAATTTTATCATCGCTCACTTGATAAGGTCGAAGCCGTCAACGCGCTGTTGGCACGGCTTGGGACCGATGTGTCCGAGGTGTTTGCAATCGGAGACAGCATGACAGATTATCCTGTTTTGCGTATCGTTGGAGAATCAGTTGCAATGGGAAATGCGATCAATTCCGTCAAAGCCGTCGCAAAGCACCTTACTGATGCCAATACGGAGGACGGAGTTGGAAAAGCTATACAAAAATATGTTCTTGACCAAAAAGAAACGAAAAACACACTTTGCCCTTTGGATCGGTTTCAAGGCAAGCATGAGTATCTGGTTTGCATTGATTCTGATGGATGCGCGATGGATACCATGGAGATTAAGCACAAAGAGTGCTTTTGCACCGCATTCATCGAGGTCTTTGGCTTGCAGGGAATTGCAAAATACGCGCGTGAAGCGTGGGACTATACCAATCTCTATTCCAAAACGCGCGGATTTTACCGAATGAAGACACTTTTGCTTTCAATGGAGCTTTTGGAAAAGAGGCGAGAGGTGATCGAACGTGGATTCAAGCTGCCCGATATGGCACCGTTAAAGAAATGGTGTGAAAGCGTTTCCGTATTGAGTGATGCAACGCTTGAGGAATACGCAAAAGCACATCCCGCACCGATCCTTGATACGGTTTTAGAGTGGTCGGCAGAGGTGAACCGACGTGTGAAAAGATTGGTACACAACGTGCCACCGTTCCCTTACGTG
>JAGANE010000053.1 GCA_017624395.1 Clostridia bacterium | reverse complement strand
TGTGCTCTTCCGATCTATGCAGGCGTATTTCATTTTTTGTTTTGAGGTATTTGACCGTTTATTATTATAACACAGTTTTTTGCAAAAAGCAAGTGCTTTTTCACAAATTTGGGTTTTGAATTTTATTTACGTGTCACAAAGTTTTTTCGTTCATTTGTGCAAAATGCCAAAAACGAAAAAATCCAAAAAAATGTGTTGCAATTAAATAAAAAGTGTGGTAAGATATATATGTGAAAAAAGATGCACGAGTATGTCTCTCCTGCATTAATATGTAGAAAAAGATGGAGGGTTTGAATCATGGCAGAAATTTCTGTACAATTCAGCAATCAGTTGAACGGCTATAAAAAGGCTGAGGTCAACCAATTCGTAAAGGATGCAGAGGCAAAGCTGCAGGAAAAAGCAGCAGCTATGGCAAATCTGCAGCAGCAGGTTGTCGATCTTGAGGCAAGACTGTCCAAGATCACTGCGGGCGACACCTCGGTTGAGGAAAAGGTCGAGCTTTATGACAAGCTTATGAAGAAGATGGACGGCGACTATACCAATCTGCTCGCTCCCGCAATTGCAAAGGCAAAGGCAATCGAGCAAAAGGCAGCCGAGGAGTATGCAATCCGCATCGATCAGGCTCGCTATTCCGCAGAGGGTATCTACAAGGAAGCTGCTGACCGCATTGTTGGTGTTGTAGACGACAATATGGACAGACTTTACGATCTGCTCGATCAGTTCATCTATTCCAAGACGCTTCCCGGTCGCATCGAGGCGTTCATCAACGATTGCAAGGTGATCTCTGCAAAGATCTCCGAGGGTGCGGGTGCGCTCGCTAAGGTTCCCGGCAAGGCTTACAACAAGGTAAAGACCACCTGTGCAGGCGTTAAGGCAAAGGTACAGACCAAGGTCGATACATACAAAAACGCTATTATCGCCGCAAAGAGCGCAGAATAATTCTAAAAAGGGGAAACGGTTCGGTTCATGAATATCGGTGAAAAGATTCGCGAATTGCGCGTTGCAAAGCTGATGACACAGTCGGAGCTTGCAGGCTCGCACATCACGCGGAATATGTTGAGCTGTATCGAGAACGGAACCGCACAGCCGTCGCTTTCGACGATCCTCTATATTGCATCGCGTCTCAACGTTCCCGCAGGCTTTCTTTTGGCTGAGGAGGGCGATGAGGTGGTTTATCGCAAGATGAACAGCTTTGCAAATATCAAAAGAGCATATACAGCCGGAGATTGGTACGGGTGTCGCAGTCTGTGCCTTTCCGGTTGTCCTGAACCGGATGACGAGATCAGCTTACTGCTTGCCGAATGTGACGCGGGAATTGCCGCGGAGGAGTTTTGGCACGGTAGGCTACGCTCGTCATGCCGTTTTTTTGACGAGGCTTTGAGCTATGCCGAAAAAACGGTCTATCAAACGGGACATATTGAGGCAGAGGTGCGCGTTTACTTCCGCTATATGCAGCGTCTTTCTCCCACGCTTTATTCGGATATGCTGGATGAAGAGCGCGAGCTTTCTTTGCGCGTGGTATCGCCTTTTGCCGCTTATACCGATGCGCTGGAGGCATTGGACGAGGGAAGACGCGAAAGCGCCGAGCTTTTTTTGAAAACTGCCGATGCCGATTCCTTTTTTGCGCGCCATCTGGAGGCAAGACTGTTGATGGAGCAAAAAGCCTTTTTTGATGCAAAGGGGATCCTTTTGTCGTTGCTCAATGCTGAGGAGCCGCTGAATGAGATCGGCCTTTATACGGTGCTGTGTGAATTGGAGATTTGTTGCCGCGAGACCGACGATTATAAGGGAGCGTATAACTATGCCTCCGAAAAGGTCGTGTTGCTGGAGCAGCTGTTAAAGGAAATATAATGTCTTAAAAATGCAGAATTTTACCAAACTCTGCATTTTTTGCTTTTTTTCGCGCTTTTTTACCCTTTCTTTCTTTTGCTTTTCCTTTTTTGCCTTGAAAATTGTAGAAAAGAAACAAAGCGGATGTCAAAAAAACAATTGTTTTTGAATTTTTTGTCAATTGATTTTTGGGGAAATATATTATATAATTTAAATGGTTATATATATGTAAGAATGAGTGCGATTTTGACGTCCGTCAGGTGCCGCTTTGGTGCTTTGAAAATACGGGCAGTTACGGATGATTTATAAAAGCCGAGTGCTTTTGTAAATAAAAAAACATTTTTAGGAGGAACATTATCATGTTCAAAAAGCTTCTCTCTCTTGGACTTGCTGTGCTGATGATTGCAACTATGTGCGTTGCGTTTTCTGCCTGCAATTCTACCGTAGACCCCGATGAGAATCTGACCGAATCTCCTCTTCCTGCCGTTGCAGTGAAAAAGGACTTTGAGATTCCCGCAGATTTCAAGATCGGATTCATTCTCCTGCACGACGAGCTGTCCACCTATGATGCTAACTTCATCAATGCTGCGCTTGCAGTAAAGGAAGCACTCGGTCTGACTGATGAGCAGGTCATCTTCAAGAAGAACGTTGACGAGTCCAACGCTTGCTACGATGCAGCAAAGGACCTTGTTGACGCAGGCTGCAAGATCATCTTTGCCGACTCCTTCGGTCATGAGTCCTTCATGATCAAGGCTGCAAAGGAATTTACAAACGTACAGTTCTGCCATGCAACCGGTACGATGGCTCATACCGAAAAGCTTCCCAACTTCCACAATGCATTTGCATCCATCTATCAGGGCAGATACCTTGCAGGCGTTGCTGCAGGTCTGAAGCTCAACGAAATGATCGATGAAGGCAAGATCACCGCTGACAAGGCAAAGATGGGTTACGTCGGTGCATTCACCTATGCAGAGGTTATCTCCGGTTACACCTCCTTCTACCTTGGCGCAAAATCGGTTTGCCCCAGCGTTACCATGGACGTTCAGTTCACGGGTAGCTGGTATGACGAGATCGCAGAGAAGAACGCTGCCAACGCACTGATCAACGGCGGTTGTGTTCTGATTAGCCAGCACGCCGACTCTATGGGTGCTCCCACTGCTTGCGAGGAAAAGAACGTTCCCAACGTTTCCTACAACGGTAGCACTGCAGGCGTAGGTCCCAACACCTTTATCGTTTCCTCTAAGATTGACTGGTCTCACTATTATGTGTATATCATTAAGAGCGTTTGCGAGGGTACCGCAATTGCTGACGACTGGTGCGGTGACGCAACTGTTGGCTCGGTTGTTTTGACGGGTATCAACGAGACTGCTGCTGCAAAGGGCACACTTGCTAAGCTGAAGGACGTTGCTGCTAAGCTGAAGTCCGGTGAGGTTCACGTATTTGATACCAACACCTTTACGGTAGATGGCAAGGTTCTGACCACCTATAAGGCAGACGTTGACGGCGGTGACTTTGTTGGCGATACCGAGGTAATTAAGGACGGCTACTTCCATGAGTCTGAGTACCGTTCTGCTCCTTACTTTGATATTCAGATCGACGGTATCACTCTGTTGAATACCAATTTCGGTTAATTTCACCCAATTAAGGCGGGCGGAGCCTCGGCTCCGCCTTGTCTTGGTTTTATACACGTTTTGAACAAGAATTGAAGAAGGGATCCAAGCGGGAGTTTGGCTCCTGTCTTCAGCTTTTGTAACAATCCAAGCTTACGGAGGTAACAGCGTGAGGAAAGAAATTGCGCTGGAGATGAAAAACGTCTCCAAATATTTTGGAAAATTAGCGGCAAACCGAAACGTAGATCTCTCGGTTTATCGGGGTGAGATCCTCGCCATTTTGGGTGAGAACGGTTGCGGAAAGACCACCCTGATGAACATGATTGCGGGAATCTATTATCCGGATGAGGGAAGCATTTTTGTGGACGGTCAGGAGGTTGTGATCCGTTCTCCCAAGGATGCCTTCCGACATCGCATCGGTATGATCCATCAGCATTTTAAGCTGGTCGATCTTTTTACCGCCGCGGAAAACATTATTCTCGGCATTGATGACGGCAAGCGCTATGACATCAAGGATGTCAACGCACGCGTTACCGAGATTGCCGAAAAGTACGGATTCCATATTGATCCCAAGAAAAAGATCTATGAGATGTCGGTTTCGGAAAAGCAGACCGTAGAGATCATCAAGGTGCTGTATCGCGGCGCCGATCTTTTGATCTTGGACGAGCCGACCGCGGTTTTGACACCGCAGGAGACCGAAAAGCTGTTTGCTGTCCTCAGACGCATGCGCGACGATGGAAAGTCCATTCTTATCATCACGCATAAGCTGCACGAGGTACTCTCCCTTTCGGATCGCGTTGCCGTTTTGCGCAAGGG
>JAGANE010000341.1 GCA_017624395.1 Clostridia bacterium | reverse complement strand
GGGAATGTCCTACCTGATTCAGCTTGCCGACGGTAGCTTTGTGATGGTGGACGGCGGGACCTACGGAACGGTTTCAAGCGACGGAGACAACGCAGGAAATGAAACGACCGAGACACGCTACAACGATGCCGATATAGAAAATCTTTACAACGTCATCAAGGCAAAATACGATGCGATCCCCACGGCAAGCAAGCCCGAGAGCGGAAAGCCCGAGATCACCTGGCTGATCTCGCATGCGCATAACGACCACGTCTTGCTTGCCACACAGTTTTTGCGGGTGTATCACGACAAGATTAATCTAAAAACCGTGGGTTACAATCTGCCCGATTGTACGAATAAAAGCTTAAAGACGATAGTAAAAGAAAATACAGATGAATATAAAAACGAATTTGAGGGTGCTTTATCCCTCGTGCAAAGATTTTGCAACGTTGTGGAAAGATATTTCCCGAATGCCGATACCTTTGTGATGCACACGGGACAGCGGCTCCTTTTGGCAGGCTGTGAGATCGACGTGCTTTACACCTATGAGGATTATCTGCACAACGACACGGATGAGAACGGCGATCCTTACCGATTCCGCTGGCTCAACTACACCTCTACCGTGTGGAAGATGACCTTTGCCGATCCCACGGACAGCTATGAGACCGACCTGCTTCTGACCGCCGACATCGAATATGCCGTGGTTGATCAATTGATCACCACCTACGGCGCGTCGGTGCTGAAAACCGACATTTTGCAGATCATTCACCACGGGTACAGCGGCGGCAGAGACGAATTCAGCAATCTTTTTGCAAACAGCACGGAGAGGACGGTTTGTCTGTGGCCTACGTCGGCGGCAAAATTCAACGATGACCGCAGAACGGGTAAAGATGCCGCCACGGGCTTTAACAAGATCCTGCGGGATGCCGAAAATTGCTTCCATTTCCATGCCGAACAAAATCTGACGGTGGATCTGATCGATCTGACGGTGACGTCCGAGGGTGTTGTCCTGACCGCAGACCACGACGGCAAGAGCTATTTCGCAGATGCCGAGTAAAGGAGGGAGAACTATGAAACGTTATATTGCCCCTGTGTTGGAAAGAATCATGATTGATCCCCGTACCGATCTTTTGACGGCATCGGGCGAGTTGACCGAGCGTGCCGCGGGAGGCGGCTCGGTATGGGATCTTTCCAATCTTTCCGTTTGATTGTTTGGAAGACTTCCAAAAAGTCAATTTCGGAAAAGAACAGATCAAAAAATGAATTGACTTTTCTACTGTAAGCGATTATAATATATATAGCATCTATTTTTGTCAGAATTATCAAAAAGGAGAAACAGATATGAAAAAACTGAGATTTGGTATCATCGGCGCGGGCGGAATTGCCGACAGACGCACGATCCCCGGTATGATGGAGGCAAAGAACGTTGAGGTGGTTGCCGTGATGGAGATCAACGCCGACAACGCAGAGCGTCTGCGTGCCAAATACAACGCAAAATTTGCTTACACCGATGCCGAGGAGCTGGTGAAAAACCCCGAGGTCGATGCCGTTTACATCGCGTCCCCTGTGGTCTGCCACGCGGCACAGGCAAAGCTTGCGGCGGATTACGGCAAGCATATCCTTTTGGAAAAGCCCATCGCCATGAGCAGTGAGCAGGGCGAGGAGGTTCTTGCATACTGTGCGCAAAAGGGCGTGCAGGTTGCCGCAGGCTTTATGATGCGCTTTGGCTCTCATATCATGTCCATGAAGGAGGCGGTTGCCGCAGGAAAGATCGGGCAGGTCGTCAGCGGATACGCACAGTTCACGCTTTGGTTGCCCGACGGAAATTGGCGTTTGGACAAGGCAAAATCGGGCGGTGGCTCGCTGATGGATATGGGAGTGCATTGCATTGACCTGATGGAATATATTCTCGGTAGCCGTATCACGCACGTAACCGCGTTGAACGAGACGGTGGCGTTTGATTACAACGTGGAGGATAGCTCTACGGTGCTTTTGCGTATGGCAAACGGCGCGCAGTGCGTGGTGCAGACCAACTTTAACATTCCCGACGAGGTCTCTAAGTGGAGACTTGAGTTCTTTGGCACACGCGGAAGACTTATGGGAGATACCATCATCGGACAAAACGACGGCGGTAAGCTCAACGCCGTGTATATGGACGAGGTTCCCGATTACGATGCCGCGCAGGATCACGCCGATGCTGAGGGCATTGAGATCGAGGGTAATTTTGGCAATATGTACACCCGTGAGGTGGAGAGCTTTGCCGATTCGATCCTCAACGGAACGCCTTTGGAGGTGCCCGCATCCGATGCCGTTCACGTTCAAAAGGTGATCGAGCTTGCTTACAGAAGCACCGAGGAAAACCGTATTTTTGAGGTGAAATGAGATGCGTGGATTGATCGTTTCAATTCTGGAAACGGGTGCCGTTCCAAACGTCGATGCATTACAGACCAAGGCGATCCAGAATGCCCTTGACAAGGTCTTTTTGGCGGGTGGCGGTACCGTAACGGTGCCTGCGGGAAAATACAACATTTCCTCGGTACGTGTGCGCTCCAACACCACGCTTTATCTGGAATCGGGGGCAGAGCTGTACGGCAGCCGCAATCCCGAGCTTTACAATATCATGGCAGGGGACACGGTGGAGCCTCTTTCTCCCGAGCATCTGACCGACAAGCTTTGGGAAAAGGCAAACCGCGAAAATCCCTTTGCGCGTGATTACAGCTTTATGCGCACGGTGGGAAGCCGCTGGAACAACGGTATGATCCGCATTGCCTTTGCCGAGAACGTTGCCATCGTTGGTGAAAGCGGGGCTGTGATCGACGGCTGCGATTGCTATGATGCGGTAGGGGAGGAGCGTTACCGCGGACCGCACGGTGTCAGCGTATGGCACTCTAAAAACGTCACGTTTTCGGGCTATACCATTCGCAACACGGGCAACTGGGCGCACGCGGTATGGTATTGCAAAAATCTGACCTGCGAGGGTGTGACCGCAGAGGCAGGACACGACGGCATTCATATGACACGATGCGAAAACATCGTCATTCGCAATTCGCATTTTTATACAGGGGACGATTGTGTGGCAGGCTTTGGCAATCTCAACACGCTGGTGGAGGGCTGTACGCTCAACACCGCCTGCTCGGGCTTGCGCTTTGGCGGCACCAATGCTCTGATCCGCAATTGCCATTTTTACGGCCCTGCAAAATTTTTCTTCCGCGGAAGTCTTTCGCTGGAGGAAAAGATCAGCGGCGCGGCGGCAACCAATATTCCGCACCGTATCAACATGCTGTCGGTGCTGACCTATTACGCCGATTTTTCGGTGGAGATCCCCGAGCAGCCCGACAATATCGTGATCACCGATTGTACGGTGGAGAACACCGACCGTTTCCTGCACTTTAATTTTTCGGGGAACGAGACCTGGCAAAAGAACCGTCCTCTGCGCACGCTGACGATGTCAAAGATCAAGGCAAAGGGAATTTCCATGCCTTTGACGGCATACGGCTCTCCCGATGTGCCGCTGATCATGACCTTAAAGGACATTGACCTTGCCTTCCGTGAGGGGGCGCGCAACGTTCCGTTCCTGCACACGGCAAACTATGAGCGCATCGTTTTGGAGAACGTCAACATTGATAACGATGCGGGAACGCCCGTGATCAAGGCATGGACGCAGGATGGGGAGATCGTTTTGCGGAACGTGGAGTGTCAAACGGCAGAAGAAGCTCGCATCGTTTATACCGACGAGCCCTTTGTCTGCAAGTCGATTTGACGTCTCTTTGACAATGTCGCTCGGGCTCTCGAAATAAAAACGGATAAAGGCTTTGTACCTTTTGGGAAGGTTTTGGTCAAGCTCTTTCAAAAGCTTGCGCGGAGGAGCCTGCGAAAGCCTCCTCGCTCTCCGCAGAGAGCGAAATCTCCCCTTACGGCGTTCTTTTTTGTAAGCTTTTCTCTTGCACCCGTTTTTTACAAGAGAAAAGCGGCTAAGGCATTTTTGCATTTTGCAAGCCTTTGTTTTTTAAAATGGGGTTTGTCATTCATTGGTGGGGTTGCTTCCAAAGGAAGCAGCCCCCCCTTTTTCTTTTTACAAGCCTCTTGCCCAAAATACCAAAAGTGTGTAACCGATTGCACAATTTCGGAGGGCATAATTTGTGTATCTCTACAAGAATTTTTGAGGGGTGGAAATAAAGGTTGACAAATCTCCTCAAACGTGGTATAATAATCTTTACCAAGATGTGTAACCGCTTACACAAATTGGATCGAATGCACGAAAAAAATAAAAAATCATATATAAGAAAAGAGGACAAAACAATGAGCAGATTTAAGTTTTCGGTAGGCCCTTGGAACGTACACGAGGGTGCAGACGCATACGGTCCCGCTACCAGAGAGACGATTCCGTTTGAGGAAAAGATCAAAAAGTTTAAGGAGATCGGCTTTGATGCCATCCAATTCCATGATGATGACGTTGTTCCCAATATGAACGAGCTTTCCGAGGCAGAGATCATTGCCGAGGCAAAAAAGGTCAAGGCACTGCTGGATCGCTACGATCTCAAGGCAGAGTTTGTGGCTCCCAGACTTTGGATGGATCCTCACACCACCGACGGCGGCTTTACCTCCAACAGTGAGGAGGATCGCAACTTTGCTCTGTGGCGCGCCTTCCGCTCCATCGACATCGCAAGAGCGCTGGATTGTAATTACATCGTTCTTTGGCTGGCACGTGAGGGCACGCTTTGCTATGAGAGCAAGAGCCCCGTGGAGTCCACAAAGAAGCTGATCGACGCCATCAATCAGATGCTGAATTATGACAAGCAGATCAAGATCATGATCGAGACCAAGCCCAACGAGCCGATCGACCGCAGCGTTTGCCCCACGTTGGGACACGCAATGGCAATTTCCGCCGCTTCGGTTGATCCTTCCCGTGTCGGCGGTCTGTTGGAGTCCGCACACGCGATGCTTGCAGGTTTGGATCCCGCAAGTGAGATCGGCTTTGCACTTTCTATGGGCAAGCTGTGGAGCGTGCATCTCAATGACCAGAACGGCATGAAGTACGATCAGGATAAGAGCTTTGGCGTAGAAAATCTGCGCACTGCCTTCAATCAGATGAAGGTGCTGATGGAAAGCGACTTTGGTAAGAACGGCGAGTACATCGGTCTTGACGTCAAGGTCATGCGTACCGAAAAGCAGGAGGGAAGCTACAAGCACCTCGAAAACAGCCTCAAGATCGCAAAGATGCTGGAAAAGAAGATTGAAAAGTTTGATTATGACTATCAGAAAAAGTGCGTTGCAGAGCGCGATTACGAGGCGCTTGAAATGTACGTAATGGAGCTTTTGATGCAGGGCTGATCCCTCACCGCTCCCAAAAATCTATGAAAGGAAGTTTTCACCATGACTAAGTATGAAGCATTGAAAAAGAAATTTCAAAACCGCGACGTCGTCATCGGGACCACGATGGCAATGTTCAACAATACGCTGATTTTGGAAAAAATGAACCGCGACGATCTTGACTACGTCCTGTTTGACGCGGAGCACGGTGTGTTTGATGCACAAAACGTGATTCCCGCATTGCAGATCTGCCGTTTGATGGGATTGCCGTCCTTTGTTCGCGTGCAGGACAGCGAATATTTTCTTGCCGCAAAGCTGATCGACATGGGTGCCGACGGCATTATGCTGCCGCGTACCGAGACGTTGGAGCAGCTTCGCACCGCCGTTGACGCGCTTTTGTTCCATCCCGTAGGACGCAAGGGCATGGGCGGACACGGACAGTTCCGAGCAGGTGAGAAGTTTGCCGACTTTGGCAAAACGCGCTTCCTCATGCCTCAGATCGAATCCCCCAAGGGGATTGCCAACCTGCCCGCAATGCTGGAGGAATACGGCGAGTACATCGATGCCATCATCATCGGTCCTTACGATATGTCGGCAATGGTGGGTACACCGCAAAACATCACCAGCCCCGTCATGCTGGCGTCAATTCAAGAGGTGTTTGACATCTGCAAAAAGTACGGTAAGTCCACGGGTATCTTCTGCGACAACGAGGAAAAAGCAGAGCTGTTCCGCAAAATGGGCGCTAACGTGCTGTGGGTTGCAACCGACAAGGATTTCTTCCTGCGCGGCTACAACGAGATGATCAACGCGGTTGCAAAGCTTGATTGATCGGCAAAAGGAGCGCTGTGATATGAAAATCGTAGTTTTGGATCACCCGCGGGAAAATCCGGGGGAGATCGATTGGAGCGTTTTGAATCAATACGGTGAGGCAACGGTGCATTCCCGCGTGCCTGTGGATCAATTGGCTGAGGCGATTGGGGACGCCGAGATTGTTTTTCTCAACAAAAGTCCTCTGACGCGTGAGGTTCTGGACGCTTGTCCCAACATCAAGTTTATTTCTGTCATCGCTACGGGCTACAACACCGTGGACGTTGCGGCGGCGGCAGAGCGTGGCATTCCCGTTGCCAACGTACCCTCCTACGGTACGGCTGCCATCGGTCAGCATGCCATTGCGCTCCTGATGGAGATCACCAATCACGTTGCGTACAACGATTCTGAGGTTCGCAAGGGACGCCGCGAGTCGGCAGGGGATTGGTGCTTCTGGGATTATCCCAGCATTGAGCTGGAAAACAAAACCATGGGTATTATTGGTCTTGGCCGTATCGGTCAGTCGGTGGCGCGCGTGGCTCTCGGCTTTGGCATGAAGGTCATTGCGCACGATCAATATGAGAGCGATGAGATGAAGGCGCTGGGAATTCGGTACGTTGATCTTGATACGCTACTCGCATCCTCCGATGTGATCTCTCTGCACTGCCCGCTGTTTGAGTCCACCAAAAAGATGATCAACCGCGAGACTATTGCAAAGATGAAGGATGGCGTGATCCTGATCAACAACAGCCGTGGCGCACTGATTGACGAGCCTGCTCTGGCGGAGGCGTTAAAGAGCGGAAAGATCTATGCGGCAGGGCTGGATGCACTTGATAACGAGCCGCCCGCTCCCGATCATCCTCTGCTCAATGCCCCCAATTGCTTCATTACCCCCCACATCAGCTGGGCGGCATTGGAGTGCAGACAGCGTCTTGTCAGATATTCCATTGACAATCTTGCGGCATATCTTGCAGGAAAGCCGACAAATATCGTCAACGGCGTATAAAACGGCAAACAAATCTTGACAAATCTCGCAAAAGTTGGTATAATAGAAGCTAGTATTCTTATCTATTACGAGGTGAAGTCATGATGAAGGAAAACCGCACGACCATTTACACACTTGCCGAGGAGCTTGGCGTTTCGGTGGCTGCTATCAGCCGCGCATTTGATCCCAACTCCCGTCTCAGTCAGGAAAAGCGCAAGCTGATCCTTGCCACGGCAAAAAAATACGGCTACAAGCCCAACAAAATGGCGTCTCGGCTTTCCATGGACCCCATTCGCATCGGTGTATTGAATTTCAGCTATATCAAGGCGTTTTACACCGAGATTCTTGAGGGGATCCGCAGCGCTTACGAAAATCTGAAGGACTACAAGATCGAGTGTGACATTCGCGTGCTGCAGCGCGGAGAGGATCAGATGAGTGACGCGCTGGAAATTTTGGATGAATTTCTGATCAAAAAATACGATGGTGTGATCATCAGCGGCATGTACGAGGAGTGCGTGGTGGAGTACGTTAACAAGCTTGCGGATGCGGGGATCCGCGTGGCAACGGTGCAGTATAATCTGCCCGATAGCAGGCGGTTGTTTTCGTCGCTTTCCAACTACGAGGTCATCGGTCAGATGGCGGCGCAGCTCTGCGGAATGCTGTTGCGGAGCGCAAGCTGTAAAAAGACCGTCATGTTTACGGGTAACCATGCGTCTCCTACGCATCGGACGCTGATCCAATCCTTCCGTGCCGCATCGGCGGAGAACGGATTTGAGATTGTGGATATTTACGATACGCAGGACCGTGCCGAGGTCGCGGAGCAAATGGTCAACCGCGCCTTCCGTGAGCATCCCGACATTGCGGCAATCTATGCAAGCTCGGCAAACTCCTTGCCGATCTGTCGATTCTTGGAAAAGAACGGGGACGCGCGGAGCGTGGTGTTTGTAGCCTCCGACGTGTTTAACGATCTGTATCCATATCTTGAAAAGGGATATATTGATGCTACCATTTATCAGGAACCGTTCAAAATGGGCTACGACGCGTTTGACCGACTGTTCCGCTCGCTTGCCGACGCGGAGGAGGTTGAGGAGGTCGTATATTCAACGCCGCGTGTGGTACTGTCGTCCAATCTTTACTGTTTTCGCTGATCCCTGCCAAAGGGGACATTCCCGATAAACGTTGCCTTGCAAAAGCCGCATCCATAAACGGCTTTTTGCAGGGGATGTATGCGTGACATGTAACCGATTACGCAAGGATTTTCGAAATAAATGTCGAAATCCAACAGATTTTGACAATCGCCTACAGGCATCGTGTAACCGCTTTCACGATGGCGGATACAGGATGCTGGTGAAATACACGAAAAATACGAAAGAAAGGAGGAAAAAGAAATGTTTCACAAAAGAGACTGGAGGGTAATTGTTTGCATTACACTTCTGATTCTGTTGCTTCTGCCCACGCTTGCCGCGTGCAAGAATCAAGAAAAGACACCAAACGAAACGAGTGGCAACCCGCAGGAATCACAGCCGAACGAGGAGCGCATGTATTTGGATGACCTTGGCGCGTACGACTTTGGAGGTGAGGAATTTAAAGTGCTTAGTGTTACCGCAAAGGTGGGAACCTACACAACCTTTGACGTGGAGGACTACTCGGGAACACTGGTCGATCAGGCGATTTACGACCGTAACCGCGAGATCGAGGAGCGCTTCAACGTTATCTTTACCGCAGAGGACGATAGCTACAGCAAGTGCTTTACGGTAATACAGCAGGAGGCGTTGGCTCCCACGGAGAATTACGATCTTGTCATGCTGATCAACCGCAATGCCTGCACGGCACTCTTGTCGCAGTGGATTCTTTTCCCGTCGCAGATCCCGCATCTTGATCTGGAAAAGGACTACTATATGCAGGACATCAACGATATGTGTACGCTCAACGGTGTACAGATGTTTGCATACAGCGATGAGAGCATTTACACGCTGGAGCGTGCCACCTGCGTGGTCTACAACTCGCAGATGAAGGAAGCCTACGGTATGGGCGACTTTTATCAGATGGTGGATAACGGCGAATGGACCGTGGAAAAGATGTATCAGCTGATCGAGCAGGGAACCACCATTGACACCACGACCAACGAGACGACCCAATGGGGCTTGTACGGTCACGGAGCCAATATGTTCACAAGCTTTTGGTTTGGTGCAGGGCAGACGATGATCACGGTCAACGCAAACGGCTCCATGAGATTTACCGCAGGCAGCAATCAAAACATCATCAGCCTGACCGATAAGTTTTTGGAGGCGGTAGACGCAGGACGCATTGGATTTACAATGGATTATTCGGATGAATCCGCTTGGAGTCAACCGTTTATCGATGGCAAATCTCTGTTTGTTTCTACCATTATCGGAAAGATCTATTTGCTCAAGGACATTGAGGGCTGGGACTACGGTGTATTGCCGTACCCGATGCTGAATGCCGATCAGAACAAGTATTATTCCCGCGTGGTAGACGCATGGCTGCACACGGTTCCCGTCAACTGCAAGAACCGCGAGCGTGTAGGCGTGATTTTGGAGGCTTTGGCGGCAGCGTCTGCCAAATACGTGGTACCCGCGTACTACGATAATACGCTTCTGACGCGCGTGCTTCGTGAGCCGAGATCGGTGGAGATGGTGGAAATGATCCGTCAGAACCGTATTCTTGATCTTGCAGACGTAACCTGGTTTGCAGATGCACGTGATCCGATTGACCAGCAGGTATTTGTCAAGCGCACCAAGACCTTTACCAATCTTTGTGCTACCAGCGTGACCTCGCAGATCAACTATCAGATTGCGCAAACAAACAAAAAGCTGGAGGCACTTGCCGCAGTTATCCAATAAGGTGACTCGGACAGCCTTTGGCAAACAGAAAAATCCTTTTCCCCGTGTTTCGGAGAGCGCGGATGGACGGCAAAGAACAACCGCGTAAAACTACCGTTTAAAATCATTGCTTTATTGTAAAATCTACGTTTTTTGGCATGGGGAGATCAGGATTTTTTATCAAATCCGCAATGCGGACTTTGTAAATCGAAAAAACGAAAACCAAAACAAAAACAAAAAGGAGAATACCCATTATGAAACTGACAAAAAAGTTTATTCCCTTGTTGCTTACTCTTTGTTTTCTCTTGAATTTGGTTGTCGTGCCGACTGTGGCAGCAACCGAGGCGGTGACACCCACCGAAAATTGGCTTGAAGGCAACTTGGAGATTAACAACGCTGCCGACTTGATGGCGTTTTCCAAGGCACTTGCCGATGGCGAGACCTTTGCTGGTCAAACCGTTACCCTGAAGGCAAACGTAAACCTTAATCCCGACTTTGATGGTACGATGTTTGATACCGTTGACGTTAAAAATGTTTGGGGCTATGACCTTAATAGCCAATTTGCCGGTACGTTTGAGGGTGGCGGATATACCATCTCCGGTATTTATCAATATGCTACGCAAGGATACGGCGGCATCTTTGGTGCACAGTTGAAAAATGGAACCGCAGTTATTAGAAATCTTGCAATTACCAATTCCTTGGTGGTTACATCTGCTATCAATGGCGGTGGTTTGTACGGCTTGGTAGCAGCTTCGGGTATCAAGAAGTTGACATTGGAAAATCTGTATGTTGATGTAAATATTCACAGTGTTTATACTAATGGTGGAACAAGCGGTCAAGGAGCAGCAGCATTTAATGTTGGTGGTTTGATTGGTTCTCAAGGCTCCTCGGCTTTGAATGAAGGTGCTCTTGCCAATGAAGTGATTATTCGTAGTGTTGTGTATGCGGGTGATATTTCTTTTGTTGATGCTACCATTAATGACCGTGTAGGTGGTTTTATTGGAGAAGTTGCATCGGCTAACGTTGGTTTGCTGATTGAAAAATCTGCATTTTACGGCAAAATTACAGTTGGAACAAGTTCGGCATATTTGAGTGGCTTTGTTGGTGTTATTACCGGAGCAGGCGGAGCTTCTCCTGCTTATATCACCATTCAAAATTCAATTGCTGCCGGTACGATCAAGAAATCCTCCGGAACTGCAAGCTGTAATACTACTAATGTGACAAATGCTGCTACTTCTCTTACATTGAACGGTTGTTATTATACATCATTGGTTGGAGAAGGAACGAAAACAGATGTCGCAACTGTTGCAAGTGGAACAACTGTTAACGGTTCTACCTCTACCGTGCTTACAAGTGCAGGAACAGCCAATACGTATTTTGTAAATGCGGCTGCAATAATTGCTTCGCAAACCGTTCCTACCGGATTTACAAAGCAAAATGAAGCATTGCCGCTCCCGACAGATGCCCCGACTCTTAAGATTCAAAAGGTATCCAACGCGACTAACTGGTATACTGAACAATCCGCAAATTCCACAATGACGATTTCGGATTTGGATGATTTGACCGACTTTTCGGCAGCTCTTGCTACCGGTAAAAACTTTAAAGGTAAAACCGTTGTTTTGGCAAATGATATTGATTTGAACCCTGGTTTTGACGGTACTGCAGCTACCCTTGATAAGGTTACAAACTATTGGTTTTTCTCGGGTAATGGTAATTCTTTCTTGGGAACATTTAATGGTCAAAATCATAAAATTTCCGGTATTTATCAATATGCTACAAACGGATATGCCGGTATTTTTGGTGGTCAATTGGCAAATTGTACTGTAACAGTTCAAAATTTGGCTATCGATAACTCCTATATTGTAAGTGGTGGTCAGCATAATGGTGCCATCTATGGCTTGTCAACGGCAGGTGATAATACGACCCCTGTCACGATGACGTTGAATAATTTGAATATTGATGTTAATCTTCATGTTACCTATACTAACGATAATAATTCAGATACGCAGACAATGACCGGCGGTTTGATTGGTAAGGTTGGTAAATATGATACGGCAACTGTTAGATACTGCACTTTCACAGGTGATATTGATTTTACGGATGCTACGCACATCGGTCGTGCTGGCGGTTTGGTTGGAATGGTTGAGTATGATGCTACAACATTGAACATGAACAATAGCGCTTTCTACGGTTCAATTACACTGTCAGGTACGATGGGATCTTACATTGGTGGTTTGGTTGGTCTTGTTACCGGAGCCTTTGCCAAGAACTCGGTTGTTTTAAACAATTGTGTATCCGCAGGCAAGATCAGTGCAGTTTCTTTCAATGATTCCAAATCAAATTTGATTACGAATTCTAATACAGGAGGCGTTTTCGTTCTTACCAATTGTTATGCAACGCAACAATATGTTGAAAATGGTACCCCTTTGACGACTGTTGATCTTCACACTACCGCCTCCGCTGAATCGGTTGTTACGGATTGTGATACGATTTCCGAACTTCCCGACGCTTGCCACTGGCAGTACAAGTCCAACGGTGCTACCGCGGATCTTCGCTTTGTAGCTACCATCAACACGCTGGATCACGAGGGTGTTGGACTTGAGATCGCTTGCTCCAACGGCAAGACCTACTTTGCAGGTGAAAATGCAGTAATTGAGACAGCATACACCAAGATCACCGGTGATAACGAGACCTACACGGCAGGTGAGGGTGAACTTGCAGGCGGCAAATACATCATCATGGTTATCATTACCGGTGTAGATGCTACTGACGCAAGTGACGCGCTTACCTTTACCGTCAAGCCCTATACGGTTGTTGACGGCGTGAGAGTTTACGGCGAATCCGAAACCATGACATGGGACGGCATTCCTGCTGAAAACTAATGAAAGGAGCAAAAACAATGAAGAATACTTATTTTACTCCCGAATTAAACGTGATCGATGTCCGCAATGAGGACGTTTTGACCATTACCAGCGGAGGCGTTGGTGAAATTGGAAACGGAGATATCCCCACCGAGGGTATTTGACCAAAACAATGCTTCTCCCACGGGCGGTGTGCCCGCTCGTGGGGATCCCCCCTCTTTTTCCAAAGTGGCTTCCCCCCGCGCCGCCGAACGCCGTAGGCGTCATTCTGAGCCTGTCGAACTTTTTCCACCGAGATCCCGAACAGCACTTCGTACCGTTCGATCCTCGCGTTGCTCGGATTTCGACTTTGCTCAGGATGACGCGGTGGAAAAAGCGCGAGGCGTAGCCGAGCGGAATCTCGGCGGCGCGATGATGAGACACAAAAAGCATTACAATCTCAAGCCACCCTCTGACGAGGGTGATCCCCCGCGCCGCGTGGCGCACACGAATATTGGTTGTCTTTTAAAAAAAATATAAAGAAAGGAAACTTTTATCATGAAAAGACAAATCACCAAGCTGATGGCGATCCTTCTGGTTGCCATGATGATCGTTGGTACGCTCGTTCCCGTAACTGCGGCAACAGCTACCATCACCCCCACCGAAAATTGGTACGATGCAAACGCAACCGAGCTGCACGTTACCAATGCCGCTGACCTTCTTGCATTTGCAAAGAAGATCTCCGAGGACGTTCCGGATGCTGCCAATGGCAATGCTACCCAGAAGTTCTTTAAAGGCAAGACTGTTTACATTGATGCCGACATCGACATCAACCCCGATTTCGACGGTACGCTCGCCGACATCGCGGACGTTGTAAACGCATGGCCCTATGCAAAGCAGATGAACTTTAATGGCACCATTGACGGTCAGGGACACACCATTTCGGGTATCTACGTGACCGGTGAAGATTACGTTGGTATCTTTGGCGGTCAGGTTGACACCGGTGTGACCGTAAAGAATCTTACCATTACCGATTCCTTGGTGGTTGGTAACAAGTACGTTGGCGGTCTGTTTGGCTTGATCACCAAGAACTTTGACCAAACGCTCATCACCGACGTTACCGCTGACATCAACGTCATCACGAACATGGCGTATGACACCACCACCGCTGCTCCCACCACCGATGCCGTAAACCGTGCATTTGTAGGTGGCTTCATCGGCCGTTCCAACTACATGGTCACCATTTCGGGCTGCGTATTCCTCGGTGACGTTATCTCCACCAACGGCGTAACCCGTATCGGCGGCTTTGTTGGTGAGGCTCCCGGTGCATTGGCTAACGAAGCAAACAGCACCCCTCAGTCGGTTCTTGCTATCGTTGATTGCGCATACTACGGCAACGTAAAGGGCGCAGTAAACCTGATCTCTCCCGTGGTCGGTGTTACCGAAAAGAACGGTGAGGTTCGCATTTACAACATCATTTTCTCGGGCGACTTTGATAAGAACGGTACTGCAAACGTCTATTGGGCAAATGCAAATACCTCTCTTGGCAACAAGTACAAGGGCAACATCATTCAGACATGGAATGAGAACGACACCTCCTGCAGCTACCTGACCGTGGATTTCCTGAAATCCGCTACCGCAGAGCAGCTTGCAGACATGGGCTTTGAGAATTGGGAGCCCGTACAAAACGGTCTGCCCGTTCCGAAGAAGGGCTT
>JAGANE010000340.1 GCA_017624395.1 Clostridia bacterium | reverse complement strand
TATTCAAGCCGACAATTCCCTCCTCGGCAAGTGCCTCCTCAAATTTTTCCCTCAGCACGTCAAGCGGTGCATAAGTGTTGGTTCGTGCCTGAAAATAGGCAATGCAGCGTGAAATATCCCACTTGCGTGCAAAATTTGCCTTTTGCTCTGCAATCTGTGCCGCAATGGAAAGCCTTGCCGAGGGCGCAAAATCGCCGCTGCCGCGATCCGAGCAATAAATACATCCGCCTCTGCCGCACCGTCCGTCCACATTCGGACAAGTAAAGCCCGCATCCAAGGGAAGCTTGGCGCATTTTCCACCAAAGGTCTTGCGCAAGTAATAATCATAGGTATAATACCGTTTGTTGGTATCGCTGTACAAAAAAGGATTGCTTTGTGCCTGTGTCATAGAGTCCTCTTTAAAATCAAAATAGGGGGAGAGACCCAAAAAGCCTCTCCCCACCTTTTTATTGTTCCATCTGCTCCAATGCCGCAATGCGGACACAGAGGGTAAGAATGTTCATTGCTTCCTGCAGATCCTTGGTGCGCGGAAAGGTAGGAGCGATACGGATATTGCTGTCGTGGGGATCGTTCTTATAAGGATAGGTTGCACCGACGTCGGTCAGCTTTACACCTGCATCTCGGCAAAGCTGATAGGTGCGCTTTGCACAGCCGTTTTGAACAAACAAGCTGACAAAATAACCGCCCAACGGATTGGTCCAACGTGCAATTCCCGTCCCCTCAAGATCCCTTTGCAGCGTGTTCAGCACGATCTCAAACTTGGGACGGATCAGGTCTGCAAGCTTCATCATGTGCGTGCGCACGTTCTCCGCCGATTGGAAATAGCGGACGTGGCGCAGCTGATTGATCTTATCAAAGCCAATGGTCTGTGCCCCAATGATGGGCATGATCTGCTTCAGATTGTCCTCGGAGGCAGCCATGATGGCAACGCCTGAGCCGGGGAACGAGATTTTAGAGGTCGATGCAAAATAGAACACGCGATTGCGGTTGCCGTAAGCGTCGCACGCCTCAAAAATATCGGCAAGCACGTCGGCGCGATCGGGATAAAGATCGTGTACGGCATAGGCATTATCCCAAAAAATACGAAAATCCTTTGCCGCAGTCTTCATCGCTCCAAAGCGACGAACCGTCTCCACGGAATAGGTGATACCGTCGGGATTGGAATACTTGGGACAGCACCAAATGCCCTTGACCGAGGGATCGGAGGCGGCAAGTCTTTCCACCGCGTCCATATCGGGACCCGTGGGGGTCATATCCACGGGAAGCATTTTGATCCCCAAGGATTCGCAGATTGCAAAATGGCGGTCGTAGCCCGGCGCGGGACAGATAAATTTGATCTCCTCCTCGCGGCACCACGGACGGTCACTGTCGCAAACACCGTAAAGCATGGCGCGCGCCACGGCATCATACATTAAATTCAAGGAGGAATTTCCACCGATGAACAGTTCCTTTTCCGAAAGCTTTAACACCTCGGCAAACAAACGCTTTGCCTCCTTGATGCCATCAAGAATTCCGTAGTTACGGCAATCAAAGCCGTCCTCGGTACGGCAATCCTCGGAATAGGAAACACAGCCAAGCATTCTTTGCAAAAGATCCAGCTGCTCGGCTCCCGGCTTTCCGCGAGAGAGGTCAAGCGAAAGATTTTTTGCCTGTACTGTGGCATATTCCTTTTTTAACTCACTCAAAAGCTTGGCACGCTCCTCGCACCCCATGCTTGAAAAATTCATGTTATAATCTCCTTACGTCACTCAACGTTTTCAACCTTTTGATAAGCACCCGTATATTATAACACACTCATGCGCGGATTGCAATAGCTTTTGCAATTTTAATTGATTTTTTTTGCATTTTTTTCTTCATCAAGCGCATTTTTCCAAAATTCTCCCCCGATTTCTGCAAGTTCCGACGCGTTTCCTGCATATTGAAGGTTGCTCCAATGATCGGGTAGCAGTGCCCTGATACGCTCCTCGC
>JAGANE010000339.1 GCA_017624395.1 Clostridia bacterium | reverse complement strand
GTTCTTTTCTTTTTGGTTGGACGCGCATTTTCTGCCGCTGACGAAAAGGAAACGCGTTGGATAGGGTGTGCGCCCGCGCACCTGAAGGACACAAAGCACAAAAAGAACGTAACACTGTATGGGAGAGATCCCGTAGGCGGTCCCGTAAAGTCTATGTTTATCAAAAACATGACCAAGGGAAACTATGTTTACAGTGTCAATGGACGGAACTATATACGCCGTGTGACAAAATATTTGACAACGCCGCGGCAAATGCCTTATCTGACCACGGCTTATTATATCAAAAAATCTCCTCGAATTTCGTATTTAAAGGACGATTGGCAGCTCTATGATATTTACGCAATCATGAGTTTGTTTTTCTCGGTGATGCTGATCTTTATGGGCGTGGAGGGCGTGCGGTTATGGAGTCTTGGTTAATTTCAATACTTGCTATGTTCCCCCTGTTGATTGCCATCGGTTGGGGTGTCAAAGCCACGATTTTGGAGCAACGGGCGCGCAAACGCGCTTATGAGTCGCTGGACGGAGAAGGATCCGACGTCGAGCCGCAAACACTTGAGGTAAGTGTTTATACAAAATGGATCGAAAAGAGGTATCTCGGTCGCGGCAGGGGATATGAATATCAATATCTGGTCATGTTTTGGACGGATGTCGGTGAGGATTTTGAGCTTGCGGTGTCGCAGAAATTTTATGACGGTGTTACGGAGGGGCAAACGGGCAGGCTCGTTTTGCTTGGAGAACGTATTCTGGGGTTTGAAGCCTTTGAAAATAATGAAAAAAATGAAAAAGGAGATTGAACTCATGAAAAAGACGGTTCGGTGGATGATTTTTGCGGTGGCACTTACAATGCTTTTGGTATCTCTGTGCGCTTGCGGCGGAGGACGGGAGGATTTTGCAAACGTGATCAAATTTAAGGAGCGTTACGTGTGCGCAGACAGTGATGGAAACCGTGTCAGATCCTATCTGTTTTATAAAGACGGGACGGGAGAATACGAAATATACAGTCAAGGCTCATGGGGGGTGACTGCGGGAACCGTTATTTTTGAGTGGCGGCAGGCATCGGACGGGGCGGTCTATCTCTTTGAAAAAGAGACGCGCCGTCATGAGGACGATACGAGCGGTAATGGCTTTGGTATGGCGAGTGCGCCGATTGTTTTTGAAAGAGATTTTATTACGTATACCGTCCATAGTCAGTTCGGTGCAAGCAATCATCAATTCATTAGAGAAAACTCCCCGTTGGCAAAGGCGGTTGAATAAGTAAAGACACTTGACTTTTCGGGCGTTTTGTGATATGATATAGGTGTTGCATTACCAAATTCAAAGGAGACGTTGTTTATGAGAAATCTGACCATTACCCGCACCAAAAGCTTTGTGGGCTGTCTTGGAAAAATGAAGGTGTACGTTGAGGATTATCAGTCCTCGGAGACCGTGATCGGAAACGTGCCTTGCCGTAAGCTCGGCACGCTGAAAAACGGTGAGACACAGACCTTTCCCATTGGAAATGAGGAGGTCAAGATCTTTGTCATTGCCGATCAAATCAGCAAAAATTACTGCAATGAGTTTTACAAGGTTCCCGCAGGGGAAAACGACGTCTTCCTCACGGGCAAAAACTGCTACAATCCTGCGGCGGGAAATCCCTTCCGTTTTGACGGAGTGACCGACGAGGAGGTTTTGAAAAACCGCAAAAAGGGAACCAAAAAGGGAATTGTCATTTTGGTTGCCGCCATTTTGGTGGGCATTGTCATCGGTCTTGCCACCTCCTTGGATTTGCCTCGTCTTTTTGCATCGGGCGAACCCGAGACCTTTACTTACCTGAATATGTCGATCACGCTTGACGATCGCTTTGATAAGGAATCCGACACGGATTATAACATTTGCTTTAACGGCGGTGAGGCTGCCGTGTTTGTTCTTCGCGAGAGCCATTCCTCGCTTGCCGAGCTTGGCAAGTTGAGCTTGGACGAATATGCCGAGATCGTGATGAAAAATGCAGAGATCGATGCAAGCATCGTTAAAAAGGACGGCTTGACCTACTGCGAGTACACGCTGGAGGACGGTGACGACTCGCTTTACTACGTGACCGTATTCTACGAGTGTGAGGATGCTTTTTGGCACTTTGATTTTGTCACCTTTACGGAGGAAAAGGACGAATACGCACAAGACTTTTTCGAGTGGGCAAAATCGGTCAAATTTGAGTGATCACGCATTTTTCAAAACGCTTTTGCGGCTTGAATATGGAGCTTGAATATTAAAACAAAAAGATTTCCGTTGCAGACGTAACGGAAATCTTTTTTTCTGTTATAAATACTTCACGTAAGCCGAGAATGCCGAGGGGATTGCATAATTGCTGTGCAGGTCGTCATTTTGGACGATCAGGGTGTCCGATGCACCGTGATAGCCGTCAAATTCGGGGGTGATCTGCACGGCGTAGGCAATCATCTGCCACTCAATGTGCGTAAAAATATGCTTGGCATCGTCCAGTCGCTTGATGCGCAACGGCTCAAAGCCAAGGGCGCGGATATGCGTCAGCACCTGATCCTCGTCAAGGTGTCCCTGTACGTTGGGAAGCTCGTAAAGTCCTGCCAAAAGTCCCTTGTCGGGGCGCTTTCGGAGAGCGGTGCGGTTTCCGTCCTGAATGATCAAAACCGTCAGCGGTTGTATTTTCCTCGGCTTTTTGGCGGAGCGGACGGGAATTTCGTCGGTCAATCCGTCGCGTGCGGCAACACATTCGGCGGCAAGCGGACAAAGGTCGCATTTGGGGTCTCCGTTGGGAACGCAGACCGTTGCTCCAAGCTCGATCAACGATTGATTAAAATCGCCTGCGGCAGGAGGGATCAGCGGCAAAAGCGCTTGGCGGTAGGCGTCCTTGGTGGATTGCTCGGCAATGTCACTCCGTGAGCCGCTGACGCGCGAGAGAACGCGCAGGACATTTCCGTCCACGGCAGGAACGCGAATGCCGAAGGCAATGGAGGCAATGGCACCCGCCGTGTAGTCACCAATGCCCGAAAGCCGCCGCAGCTCCTCATAGGTACGCGGCATTTTGCCGTCATACACCTCCATGACCGTCCGTGCCGCCTTCTGCAGATTGCGGGCGCGGCTGTAGTAGCCCAAGCCCTCCCAAAGCTTAAAAAGACGCTCCTCGGGCAGCTCCGCCAGCGCCCCGACCGTGGGGCAGACCTCTAAAAAGCGCGCGTAATAGGGCTTGACCGCCTCCACACGCGTTTGCTGGAGCATGATCTCCGATAGCCAGATATGATAGGGATCCCTTGTGTGTCGCCACGGGAGGTCCCTTTTGTATGCTTGATACCACGCAAGCAGCGCGTTGATCGCCTTGGTGGAGAGAATGTCATTCATAAAAAACTTCCTTTAATATTTGTTACGCTATGATTATAGCATAGTTTAGGAAAAAAATCAAGAGGAACTTCCCGCATTGCTTGTGTCTGCCGCCTGACAAATTGTAAAAAAAATAAAAAATCTCGTTTTTTTTCTTAAATTTATATTGACAAAGCACTAATTATTTGGTATAATACTCATGGATATAAGTTTTATCCTTGAACAAATAAAGAACAAAAGCGGTTTAGATATTCAAAACTTGACCGCAAATGGCGCGCAAAGCGTCAAAAAAATCGACCCATAACCCATCAACACTAACAGAAAGGAAGGTTATTAGTATGGAGAAGAAGAAGTACATTGTTCCCGAGATCAATGCAATGCAGATTGCCGACTGTGATATTATCACGACCTCCGGAACACCGGGCGATCCGTTGAATATCAACAATCCGAGCGGCACCGGCGGCGAGGCAGAGTGGTAAGCCGAGCAGGAATTTAACCATGTTCAAGAGTAAAGCTTTCCGCGTTGAGAAAATCTAAAAAATAATTTAAATGGAAAGGGGATCCCCGAAAATGAAAAAAACACGAATTTTATCTTTTCTGCTCGTGTTTGCAATGCTGTGCGGGTTGGTATGCATTCCCACAACAGCAGAGGTAAACTCCGCAGATGATTGGCAGCTCCCGGAAGGCTGGGAGGCAAATCCTTTGACGTTTACGTTTAGCAATTATTTAAATAATACGTTGGTTTACAATAATCCCAACGCCGCAACCGAGACTGCGGGCGAATGGGAAGCTTCCTTTGACGTTATCTTTGATGATTCCGTTGAAATTCCCGATCAACGTATGAACATTGATATTGATATGCAGAGTGGACAAAAATATACGTTGGTTCTTCAGCGTAGATTCAATAACCACCGTCTTAGAACTCAATTTAAACTGAATGGTGCAGATGCTTACTATACTCTGAATGGCGAGAAAACGGCAGGCGATATGTCAGCAAGCGGCACGAAAGATACTTGGAGCAATAATTTGTCAACCGCCGATGCTATTGCGGCTGAGACTGCATTTACTTTAACTCTGAAATATGATGAGACCAACGGATTGGTTATGACCTTGGCTTGCATTGACGGCACGGTTTACTTTACCCTGACGGATGCAATTGCCGAGGGCAAAGCTGCCGTTACCAAGGCTGATGAGGACGTTGTAAAAACGATTACGGTAACTCCCGACACATCTTGCGATAGCGGTTCTACCAAGCATAACTTTTGGGATCTGATTCCCACGGTAAAGTTGGACGGAGCAGTAGATACCGACGTTCAAAATCCCGCAAACTACCAGATCGGTACGGCTTGGTCTTATTC
>JAGANE010000338.1 GCA_017624395.1 Clostridia bacterium | reverse complement strand
GATCTGTCTTCCATCCTCATAATACTGAGTACAAGCCTCGGTAGAGATGGTGAAGCCCTGCGGAACAGGGAGACCGATCTTGGTCATTTCAGCAAGGTTTGCGCCTTTGCCGCCGAGCAGCTCACGCATGCTTGCGTCGCCTTCGGAAAACAGATAGCAATACTTCTTTGCCATGTTTGGTAATCCTCCATATATAAATATATTTTTTTGACAAAATCCTGCTGTGCGCAACAAAAGAACCGTTTTTTGCCCTTCAGACTCACAGCCACCTGATATTATAACATATTTTTTTTCTTTTTTCCATAGTTTTCTTAATATATTACGCAAATTCTTTTGTAAACATTTTATGAACGATCGCAAACCTATCAAAAAACGTTTGACAGATGCGCAAATATATTGTATAATATATGCTGTTAATGATATTTTGTAGTTGCGGCGGGTCTCCCCTTGGAGATCGGGCGCGTTTTGCATTGTCGGCAGCTCAGCCGCAGAAAGGACGTTTTATGGCAGATATTTTTGATTTGTTTCAACAGATCGCAAAAAAGGAGAACACGGCAAAGGAGCCGATCTCTCACCTGATCGTTGGTCTTGGAAACCCCGGAAAAAAATATGAAATGACGCGTCACAACGCAGGATTTTTGACGATTGACTATCTTGCCGAGCAATACGGTGTCCGCATTGACCGCGCAAAATTTCACGCGCTTTGCGCTGAGGCAAGGATCGACGGAAAAAGTGTCCTTTTGATGAAGCCACAAACCCTGATGAACGCATCGGGGCTTGCCGTACAGGAGGCTGCCGCCTTTTATAAGATCGCGCCCGAGAGGATCCTCGTCATCTCGGACGACATTGCGCAGGAGCCGGGTAAGATGCGCGTACGCCGCAAAGGAAGCGCCGGAGGACAAAAGGGACTGAATGACATTATCACCTGCCTTGGCACCGATGCCTTTCCCCGACTGCGCATGGGAGTAGGAGCAAAGCCACACCCCGATTTTGATCTTGCCGATTGGGTGCTTTCGGAATTCCGTCAGGAGGAAAAGGAACGTCTGTTCTCCTGCTTTGCCGCGGCTAAGCTTGGAATTGAAAAAATTCTTAACGGTGACTTTGACGGTGCAATGCAGATCTGTAATTCCTACGCGCCCCCAAAAAAGGATCAAGAATAAGTTTTTTCCATTTTTTATTTTCGGATAGGTAAACCCATATGAGCATTTTAACCCAATCGATTCGTTTGGACAACGAATACAAGCAGCTTTTGCGCACCTTGGAGCGTGATTTTCGTACCAATCCCCTACCCATTTTGGCATCGGGGCTTTGTGAAGGCGCGTCGGATGCTTTTCTTGTCTCTCTCTTAGAGGACAGTCACTCCTTCCGCGGCGGTGCTGCTCTGCTGCTCTGCCCCGAGGAAAAGGACTGTGTCCGTCTCTCTGCAACCTTGGAGCGCTACGGGCTTCGCACAGCGTTCTATATGGCGCGAGATCTCACCTTTTATAACATCACGGCGTCGCACGAATACGAGCATGAGCGATTGCGTGTGCTATCGGGACTTCTCGGCGGTGTTTACGACGTGGTTCTGACCACACCCGATGCCTCTCTCGGCTATACAGTCCCTCCTAAAATTCTTTCCAACAATCTCCTCCGCATTGAGGAAACCGACACACTGGACATTCAAAAGCTTTCACAAAAGCTGATCGCGGCAGGATTTGTACGCGTAGATCTGGTAGACAGCCCCGGACAGTTTGCGTTGCGCGGAGGTATTGTAGACGTATATCCGCCGTTTGGAAGCTTTACCGACAGTGACGGCGGAGAGAAAAACGGAGCCTATGCCTTGCGCATTGAGCTGTTTGGAGATGAAATTGACCGCATGGGCTTGTTTGATCCCGAAACACAGCGCATGACAGCAGACGTCTCCTTGGCATCCTTTACCCCCGCACGTGAGCTTCTTCCCGATGCCGACGCACTGGAACGTCTCAAAAAAGCCGTTGCGGCACAGTTCCGCGCCGCAAAGGATGAGCGCGTTTGTGAGGAGCTGATCAAGGAAAGCGCCGCGGTTGACCGCGCAAAGGAAGGTTACGGAGAGATCTGCTTCCTTGACAAATATATCACCTTGGTTTATCCCGAAAGAGCCTGCCTGCTGGATTATTTCACGGGCAAAAGGCTGGTGCTGATGCACGGGACCAACGCCGTAGCCGACCGTCTCAAGGCGGCGGAATGGCACCTCAATCAAACCGTGGTCGAGCTGTTGGAAAGCGGCACGATCGCTCCAAAATATGCCGAATATGCCAAGCAGGCATCGGCATTGGAGGCCTTCTCTGCCGCCAACGTAACGCTTCACGTTGATTCGATCGCCTATAACGTCACCGATCAAAGGCTTGCGGGATTGTTTGGCTTTCGTACGCGCCACACCGTTTCCTACAGTGAAAATGAGGAGCTGTTTTTGGAAGACCTTGACGCGTATATCAAGGGTGGCTACCGTTGCCTTGTGCTGACGGAAAACGAGGTTGAGGCACAACGGACCGAACAAAAGCTTACCGATCGTGGATTTTTGACGGTCTCCGCCCCTGACTCCCCCGATGAACTTGCACGGGGAACGGTAACCGTGCTTTCACGCGATCTTCTGGCAGGCTTTGAGTTGATGGTTCCCAAGCTTGCGGTGCTTTCCACCATGCCCGATGCACGGGTGGGAGCGCTTTCCCTTTCGGGAAAATCAACGCTTCGCAAAAAGAAAAAGAAGAACACACAAAGCATACTTTCCTACGCCGAGCTTGAGGTGGGAGATTACGTGGTACACGAGACCTACGGTATCGGTCAGTACACGGGCATTGAAACCCTGACCTGCGACGGTGTAACGCGTGATTATATCGGCATTCGCTATGCGGGGAGTGACAAGCTCTTTCTCCCCACTGAAAAGCTGGATAAGGTCTCCAAATATATCGGTGCGCACTCGGACGACGGTATGGTCAAGCTTTCCAAAATGGGAAGTGAATCCTGGAAAAAATCCAAGGCGCGTGCAAAAGCTGCCGTCAAGGATATGGCAAAGGAGCTGATCAAGCTTTACGCCGAGCGGATGCGCCGCCCCGGGCACGCCTTCCCCTCCGATGACAGCTACCAAAAGGCATTTGAAGATGCATTTGAATACGACGAGACCGAAAGTCAGCTTTCTGCAGCCGACGAGATCAAAAAGGATATGATGCATGCAGTCCCCATGGACCGCCTGCTCTGCGGTGACGTCGGCTACGGAAAGACCGAGGTCGCACTCCGCGCCGCCTACAAGGCGGTATTGGGAGGCAAACAGGTTGCCATTTTAGTACCTACCACACTGTTGGCACTTCAACACTATCAAACCATCGTCAGCCGTATGCGTGCCTTTGCCGTAAACGTGGATATGCTTTCTCGCTTCCGCACCTCAAAGCAACAGGCACTGACCTTGCGCAAGCTTGCTCGCGGCGAGATAGACATAGTGGTCGGTACGCACCGTCTGCTTTCCAAGGACGTCACGTTTCACGATCTCGGTCTTGTGATCGTGG
>JAGANE010000337.1 GCA_017624395.1 Clostridia bacterium | reverse complement strand
TTTCTTTCACGTCTCCACGCAAGGAGCGAGAAAACAACCAGCAAAAGCAAGCCCAAGGTAAAGCAAGCAAGCCCCAGACATTGCGAAATGCGGAGCGTGGTACCCGGGATATACAGGCTGTCGGTACGGAAGCCCTCAATCAACATTCTGCCAAAGCCGTACCACGTAAAGTAAAGCAGTGCAATTTGTCCGTCAAATTTTTTGTGCTTGTAAAACAGGTTGATCAGGCCAAAGCCCACAAGATTCCAAACGCACTCGTAAAGGAAGGTGGGGTGATAGTAGTAAAAGTTGCCCGTGACCGAGCCACTGCGGCAAAGTCCCATGCGCAGGGTGTGAAAGAAGGTTCCCTCACCCGAATTCAAAATATGCTCGGTATTCAAAAAATAGTAGCGCGTTGTCTCTCCGATGGGATAGCCAAACGCCTCTCCGTTGAAGAAGTTCCCCCAACGTCCGATCGCCTGCGCCAGCATCACACCGGGACCGATCATATCAAATACGCGTCTCCATTTAAGCTTTTTGATCTTGCAGCCAACAAAAATACCGATACAGCCGCCAATGATACCGCCATAGATTGCAAGACCGCCCTCCCAAATGGCAATCACCTTGTAAAAGCTGCTGTAATCGTAATCGCCAAGCGTGGTCAGCACGTAGTAAAGGCGCGCACCGATAATACCGGGGATCACAGTAAAGAGGGCAAGATCCACCACGTCGTCAAACAAGACGTGCTCGTTTCGCTTGCCACGCCACGCGGCATAGGTAAACGCCAGAACAATGCCCAGCGTGATCAGGATTCCATACCAACGAACCTGCAAGGGTCCAATGGAAAAGGCAATTTTATTCAGGACAAAGGGATCGATCCCAAGTCCCGGAAAAGATACGGCAATAAGCTCCTTCATGGGAATATTCCTTTCTTATTTTTTCATTTTTCGTCGCACTCTTGCGGAAGGATCACCGACATGGCGTAATACTCCCGACGGTAAGCCGAGGCAAGCAGCTCCTCTACCTCCTGCTTTGTCACCGCCTGCAAAACCTCGGTGGCATCAAACATGGAAACGCCGTCCAGAACAAAGGAAAGCAAGCGATTGGCAATTTCCTCGGTGGAGTCGTAGGCACGCAGCTCGTCGGCGTAAAGCACGCGGCGGCAACGCTCAAAATCCTCATCCGAGATTCCCGTTTTTTTGACCTGCTCCACGTACGCAAAAATGCGCTCGAACACCGCCTCGGGATCGTCCGCCTCACCCGACAGACAGGTAAAGGCAAAGCTATCGGTAGATGAATACCCTGCCGAAAACGCAGGAGAGATCATTTGCTCCTCAAACAGCTCGTTATAGAGACTGCCGGAGCGGGAAAACAAAATGTCACACAAAAGCGTCATAGCGGTATCGCGCCGAAAGCGCTCCTTGGCGCAAAGCCCCTTGACACTATCCTTTATGCCAATAGAAAAAATCGGCTTTGCCACAGGCATGGACACCGTGCTGCGTGCTTTTCCCGTCACTCCGCGAGCCTCGTCGGGATAAATCGGCACTGCGGCAGGGGACATAGGCGTCTTAGAGAAAGCACTGTCAACAATCTCGTATATGCGCTCGGCACAAACGTCTCCGCAAACCACCAGCACCATATTGGCAGGCGTGTAAAAGCTACGGTAGCAATCGTGGAGCAGTGTGGGGGTAATGCGTCGGATCGACGACACGGAGCCGCAAATATCCTGCCTTACGGGATGCTTTTTGTAAAGCAGGCGCAACAGCTCGCGAAAGGATCGCTCCCACGGGCTATCGGCATACATACGGATCTCCTCGGCAATGATCCCCTGCTCCTTCTCCACCGATGCCTCGGTAAAATACGGATGGGTGACAAATTGCAAAAGCTCGGCAAGCGCCTCGTCAAAGCGCTCGGTGCAGTTGAGGGTATAGACCGTGCGGTCATAGGAGGTATAGGCGTTTGCATCGGCACCAAGTACGGCAAAACGGGCAAAGGAATCGCTTCCGTCCTCGTTTTCAAACAGCTTATGCTCCAAATAATGCGCAACACCTGCAGGGAGCTTTTTTTCGTCCTCGCCCGCCCGGTAATGGGAAACCGTGGAGCCGTATCGCACTGCAAGCAAGGCAGCGGTGGAGGTCATTTTTTTGGGGAATAGATAGATCAACAGTCCGCTTTCATGCTCGGCACAGGTGTAACGCTCGCCAAGCAGGGAGGAGGTATATTCAGTTATCCTCATCGTCATCCTCCTCTCCGCCCTCCAGCGTCCCCTCCAAAAAGTAGACGGTGTGGGGCTTGAGCCTTTGGGCAACGGCGATCACCTGCTCTGCGGTAACACGAGAAATGGCTTCAATGCACTCCTCAACCGTTTCGGCAAAGGAGGCAAGCGAGCGACCAAAATAGAAGCCTTCGGCGGCGGCAGGGCTATCCTCGGTTTGTCGGTAGGTGCTGATCAACGATTTTTTTGCCGCCTCCAATTCCGCCGCCTCAAAGTTACCGCCCGCAAGAAGCGAGAGCTGATGCAGGATCTCCTCCTCGGCACGCGCGCGGTGATCGCGGTGCAAGCCGCATTGGATGACAACCGTCCCCTTGGCGGAATGATAAAACGACGAGCAATGATAGCAAAGCGAAAGCTTTTCGCGCACGTAAACAAACAATCTTGAAACGGGCGAGCAACCAAGCAGCTCGTTAAAAACAAGGCAGGCGTGATAATCGGGGGAGCCGATCACACACTCCACCGTATAGCCCATCAACAGCTGGCTCTGCCCCACTGCCATTTGGTCGTATCCCGTATAAGGAGTCTCAACCGAAGAAACCGCCTTGACCGACCGCGGTATTTTGCGGGGGAAGCCTGCCGCCTCGGTTCCAAGCGTCCGCTCCAATGCCCCCGATATTTCGGAGGGCTCAGCCGCGCCCACATAAAAGCAATCAAACGAAAGTCTTTTTACAAGCGTGCGCCAAAACTCGGTCAATGCCTCGGGCGTTACCGCTTGGATCATTTCCTCGGTGCCGTAGATCGATGCTCCACAGGCATCGTGCTGATACAAGAGCGCATTGCATTGCTCGCTTGCGTAGGCTCGGGGATTGTTTTTGATCGATCGGATCGCCTCACACTGAAACTGCTTTTCGCTCTCTACGTACTTTTTTTGCAGCAGCCTGTTTTCATCAAGCAGAGGATGATAGAGGATCTGGCACAAAAGAGAGGTCACCTCCTCCGCAAGGGCAATGTCCGACGGCAAGAATCTGCTATCCAACAGCTCTGCGGAAAAGCCGATGATCTGGCAATCGCCGCGATAAAAATTGCGGATCGAAAGCTCGGTACCGTATAGATAATCCAACCGTCGGTTGATCGCCTCCAAAGAGGGATATTTTTCGGTACCGCGCCGCAGCACAGAGAGCAAAAGTGACGTCAGCGGAGCACTCTCGGCTTCAATCGGCAATACCGCCGACACCGAGAGCAACCCCGCCTTAAATTTTTTGGTTCGACAGACGCGCAGCTTCAGCGCGTCTGTATCAAACACTAATTTCGGATTCATAAAAAAATCACTTTCTGAACATCAAGATCAATAAAATTTGGTGTATCCGTCCTCGGGCTGATTGGGAATATCACCGTCATCGGTGGTCTTGGCCGGTTGGGATTCTCCCGTATCGGAAGCCTTGACGCTTTCACTTTCCCGTGTCGCATCGGCAGAAGCACTTCCGCTCCCCTCTCCATCGGCGGGCAGATAATTGACACACGCCACAAAAGACAGCAAAAGAGCAAGTGCCAGACAGATCAATGCAAAGCGCTTCATGCGTTCAAGCCCTGCCATTTCTGATCCTTTTCACTTAGATTGAGGGGCGTTCCATCCTTCATCGCATAGCCCTCGGCAGAAGCAGAGCCGCGATATTCCCCCACGACGTCGGGCCACTCAATGCCGATGGAGGGATCGTTCCAAGCCAAGCCGCCCTCATCCCCCGGATGATAAAAATCGGTGCATTTGTAGCAAAATTCGGCAACATCACTCAAAACGAGAAATCCGTGCGCAAACCCTTGGGGAATATAAAATTGCTTTTTGTTTTCCTCGGTCAGCTCCACGCCAAACCATTTTCCAAAGGTCTCGCTTTCCGAGCGCATATCCACGGCAACGTCAAACACCGCGCCCTTGATCACGCGCACCAGCTTGCCCTGCGGAAATTGCTTTTGAAAATGCAGACCGCGCAAAACGCCCTTGACCGACATGCTTTGATTGTCCTGCACAAAGGTCATGTCAAGTCCGTTTTCCTGCATATCACGCAGGCTGTAGGTCTCCATAAAGTATCCGCGGCTATCGCCGTGAACTGCAGGCTCGATCACGCAAAGGCCCTTGATTCCGCCTGCGTTTTTTTCCACCTTGATCTGTCCCATAGCTTCTCCTTATCGGTTTCCGTACATTTGTTCGTAATAATTCTGATACTCACCCGAAATGATGGTCTCCCACCACTCACGGTTGTCAAGATACCATTGGATTGTCTTTTTGATGCCGTCCTTGAACATCGTCTCGGGCAGCCAGCCAAGCTCGGAGTGGATCTTGGTCGGGTCGATCGCGTAGCGCATATCGTGTCCCTTGCGGTCAGTAACATAGGTGATCAAAGATTCGGGCTTGCCAAGCTCCTTACAAATGATCTTGACAATGTCAATGTTCTTCATCTCATTG
>JAGANE010000336.1 GCA_017624395.1 Clostridia bacterium | reverse complement strand
TATGGTTGAGATGCAGTTGGAGCGTGGCGCGTGCCTCCTCTTTCGAGGGAAGATCCAGGAAGCGCAGGCTGACCGGTATGCCGCACGGACGGAGCTTTTCCTTTGGCAGGCCGCGCTTGAGGTATTGCTCCTCCATCTCATCGTGCGCCAGGATAAAGTATTTACAGGTGGTCTCCTCCCAAAAGGGGTAGCAGGTATAGTCGGTGGCCACGGCGATGGAGGGCGGCATGGGGTGCCCTCGGCGTTCCAGGTACGCCACGGCCAGAACCGGGAAGACGTGGGTGGAAAGAATGGCGTCATAATGCTCGGCCTGCAAAAGCTCCAACAGCTGAGGCGCAACCTTGGAGCAGACCCAATATACCGGGGAATGCCCGCCGTGCAAATGCTTGCTGATCCAAACGCCGAAATTATATACGAAGCCGAACAGGTGCGGTGTGTGCTTTGCCATGCGGATGTAGGAGGTGTTGAGCTGATCGCTCACCTTTTTACTGGCAAGCCCGAAGAAATCAACGATGCGGCCGCGGTGTCCTTCCTTTTCAATTCGTTCCAAAAGAGCCTTTGCCGCGGCGTTATGTCCCTCGCCCGCGGTACAGGAAAGAATCAAAATGTTTTTCATAACTGTCCTTTCTCCCTTTCGGGATCGTAGATTTGCAACGGTTCAGGGTCGGTGCAAACGTAGGATTCATCATAAAACAGATATATTGTACCATAAACCTTGCGATTTGTCAACTTTTCGAAAAAGAATAGCGGCAACTGCGCCCAAGGGACGGCAATCACCGCTATTTTTTTTGCGCAAATTACTTGTACTTGCGCTTTCTGGCTGCTTCAGACTTCTTCTTGCGCTTCACGCTCGGCTTCTCATAGTGTTCTCTCTTGCGAAGCTCGGTGAGGACGCCGGAACGGGCGGTTGCACGCTTAAAGCGACGAAGAGCGCTGTCCAGAGACTCGCCTTCTTTTACTCTGATTTCTGCCATTTTATATCCCTCCCCTCCACCGGTAACAAGAGATAATATGTCGGAATTTTTCCCAAAACAAAATTATCTTTCCATATTATACACGATTTCTGACCAAATGTCAAGTCTTTTTTTCTATTTTCTTTGATTTTCTTTGTTTTTCTTCTGTCACAGAGAAAAAAGGATTGCTCATTCCGTTCTCTGTGCCACCTGTAAGGCTTCAAAAACAGCCTTGACCTCGTCCAGCGTTTCGGCGCGCATGACCTCGTCTCTCGCGCCCGCCGCACCGCGCACACCGTGCAGGTACCACGCCATATGCTTGCGCGACTCGGCAATTCCCGCACGCTCCCCCTTTTGCAGGATCAATGTCTCGGCATGCTCCAAAGCAACCGCAAGACGCTCCGTGAGTGTGGGGGGGGTATATTCACGTCCCTCCATGGCGGCAATCAGCTCGGAAAAGATCCACGGATTGCCCTGCGCCCCTCTTGCCACCATCACGCCGTCGCATCCCGTCTCCCGTAGCATACGGAGTGCATCGGCGGCACAAAAAATATCACCGTTACCCACGACGGGAACCGAAACCGCCTCCTTGACAGCACGAATAACCGACCAATCAGCACTCGGTGCGTACATTTGCTGGCGCGTTCTGCCATGCACGCAGATCATTTTAGCACCTGCCTCCTCCAAACGTTTGGCAAGCTCCACGGCATTGATGCTGTTTTGATCCCAGCCCGCGCGGATCTTGACCGTGATCGGCAATTTTACCGCATCACTCATAGCACGGACGATGGCGGCGGCGCGAACGGGATCCTTCATCAAGGCACTTCCCTCGCCGTTGCCCACGATCTTTGCCATCGGGCACCCCATATTGACGTCGATTGCCGCAGGCGGGATCTCTCCGCAGTTGCCGCGGTATTCTCCGCTTTCCAAAAGTCTTGCCGCCTCCGCCATAAATTCCGGCTCGGAGCCAAACAGCTGCACCGACATGGGCGACTCGTCTCGCATCACAGCGGCAAGGATCGCCGTTTTAACGCGAGACTCTGTAACGGGGCGTCGACTGCGCTGCTCGTAGCAGAGTGCCTTTGCCGAAACCATTTCACTGGTGGTATGCTCGGCACCGTACCTGCGCGCAAGTCGGCGGAAGCATCGGTCACTCACCCCCGCCAAGGGTGCCAGAAAAAGCCCGTGCGGAATTTGAATATCGGATATGGTCATACTTTTATCCTTCCCCTTTTTTGGTCTTTTATTATTGTATCACAAATATGTCGCAAAGTCAAGTTTTTGTTTTTTATCAGAAACTTCTTAAAAGAAGTTTCTCCCCCCCTCAAAAAACTTCACTGCATTTTTATGATGGTAAGGCAAAGTCTTTCTGATAGCCGCACAAGTACTCCCGACAAAGCAGTACACCTTCTCTACGAGAAGGCGGTGACCGCCAACCCTGCCTGCTTTTCCGAAAAAAACTTTCGTCTCAAAAAGTCACCGTCTCCTTTTTTCCGTCGGCAATCCGCAAAAAAAGCCCAACGGTATGCCAATTGATGGATCTTTGTGTCATTTTTTAGGTTACGGTTTTTCTTGACGAAAATGCCGCCGTATGTCATAATAAAATAAAAAAGGAATAAAAAAGGAGACGTCATGAGACCCGACTCGCAAATCAAAATGATCTCGCTTGCCATTGCCCTTGCCATGGGGCTGGCTTTGACCGTTGCGTTGATCTGTATTTCCTGCATCAAAAAAGCCCCCACACCAACACCGACCATCACCGATTCGCAAGGCTCTGCCGATTTTCCCGTGCAAGCCGAGACGCAGCCCACCGAAACACAAGTGCCGCAGGGAAACGGTCTGCTTTTTTCCAGCAACGGTGACGGCACGTGTGTGCTTTCGGGGATAGGGAGCTGTACCGATGCTTGTGTGGTCATTCCCACCTATGCCCCGTCGGGAGAGCTTGTCACTGCAGTGGCTCCCATGGCACTTTACGGGTGTGAAAGCATGACCGCACTTCAAATTCCCGCATCGGTGACAAGCATTGGAAGCCTTGCCTTTGCCGATTGCAAAAGTCTTTCCTACATATCGGTCGCTGCCGAAAATCTCGCCTACCGCGACGTTGAAGGCGTACTTTATTCTGCAGATCTTTCCGTCCTGCTTCTCTATCCTCCCATGCGCGCAGGGACAAGCCTTACCCTACTATCAGCTACCACAAAAATTTCCGATATGGCGTTTTATCGCTGTATCAACCTCTCTCGGATCGTCTATACGGGTACCGCCGAACAGTGGGAAAGCATCTCCATCGGCTCCAAAAATTACAGTCTCACCGCCGCCGCAAAGGCCTTTGAGGGGTAGAGATAAAGGAAAGAATATACCTCCGGCGGCT
>JAGANE010000335.1 GCA_017624395.1 Clostridia bacterium | reverse complement strand
CGCCGAAGAAGCCGCACGCAAGGCTGCGGAAGAAGCGGCAAAGAAGGCAGCCGACGAAGAAGCCGCACGCAAGGCTGCGGAAGAAGCAGCACAAAAAGCAGCCGCCGAAGAAGCCGCACGCAAGGCTGCGGAAGAAGCGGCAAAGAAGGCAGCCGCAGAAGAAGCCGCACGCAAGGCCGCAGAAGAAGCCGCACGCAAGGCTGCAGAAGAAGCAGCAAAGAAGGCAGCAGAGGAAGAAGCCGCGCGCAAGGCTGCAGAAGAAGCGGCAAAGAAGGCGGCCGAGGAAGACGAGCTTCCGAGCGAGGAGACCAAGAAAAAAGAGAAAAAGTCTTTTTGGAAACGCGTTAAGGATGGCTTGAGCAAAACCAAAAACGCGCTGTTTGGGCAGATTGACGATCTTCTTAAAAACTTCGTTAAGGTTGACGAGGATTTGCTGGAGGAGCTTGAGGAGGTTTTGATCTGTGCCGACGTCGGTATCAACGCCACCGAGCAGATCATTGATGAATTGCGCGAGCAGATCAAGGACGGCAGACTCAAGGAAAAGGAGCAGGTGACCGAGGCGTTACGCAATATTCTGGAGGGAATGATCGGTGCGGGAGAAGCACTCAATCTTTCCACCAAGCCGAGCGTTATTCTTGTCATCGGAGTCAATGGCGTGGGCAAAACCACCTCCATCGGCAAGATCTCCAATCAGCTCCGCAAGGAGGGAAAAAAGGTGGTCGTTGCGGCGGCGGATACCTTCCGTGCGGCGGCAATCGATCAGCTTGCGGTCTGGTGTGAGAGAGCCAAGGTCGATCTCATTCGTCAAAACGAGGGAAGTGACCCTGCGGCAGTGGTCTTTGACGCTTGCCATGCGGCAAAAAACAAGAATGCTGACGTGTTGATCATCGACACTGCGGGACGCCTGCACAACAAGACCAACCTGATGAACGAGCTTGCAAAGATCAATCGCGTGATCGACCGCGAGCTGCCGGGAGTGGCGCGCGAAAATCTTTTGGTGCTTGACGCAACCACGGGGCAAAACGCCATCTCGCAGGCAAAGGAATTTAAAAATGCGGCGGCTCTTACGGGGCTGATCCTCAACAAGATGGACGGCACTGCCAAGGGTGGCATCGTTATTTCGATCCGTCAGGAGTTGAATATTCCCGTCAAATTCATTGGCGTCGGTGAAAAGCTGGACGATATGCAGGAATTTGACCAGACCGAATTTGTAAACGCACTGTTTGAATAATCAGTAAAATGGAAACTATGAAAATCGTACTTGCATCAAGAAACCGCAAAAAGATCGGTGAATTAAAAACATTGCTTTCCAAGCATTTTGCGGAGATTGAAATTTTATCACTTGACGACGTAGGAATTACGGGAGAGATCGAGGAGGACGGCAACACCTTTGAGGAAAACGCGCTGATCAAGGCGCGTGTCGCCGCCACATCGGGCTATATCGGTGTGGGAGACGATTCGGGCTTGACCGTGGACGCTTTGGGAGGAGATCCCGGTATTTATTCGGCTCGTTATGCGGCACGCTGCAATTATGCGGGGGACCACGATGACGAGGGGAACAATCAGGCTCTTTTGCAAAACATGGCAGACGTTCCCACCCAACAGCGCACGGGCGCGTTCGTTTGCTGCATTGCTTGCGTATTTCCCGATGGCAGAGAGCTGACCGTGCGGGGAGAAGCAAGGGGCAGGATCCTGACCGCATACGCAGGGCAGGGCGGCTTTGGCTATGATCCTCTGTTTTATTACGAGCCGTTGGAAAAGACCTTTGCCGAATTGACGCCCGACGAAAAAAACGCGGTTTCTCATCGCGGGATCGCCATTGAGAAATTTGCGGCGGCATTGAAGGAGCTGGGCACAGGATTATGAAATTTTCCGACTATTATCTTTCGGGCGGCGCGAGACGAATGTCGATCACGTATGGGCTGATGTTAGGGATCCCCGCAGGCTTTTTGTTTGATTGGAAGATCGGTGTTTTGGTGGGCGCGGTCGTCGCACTCATCTGCTCCGTTCTCTTGCCCGTCATCGCATACCTGCAGGATCGCCCCTATATCAAGATCAAAAAGACGCTTGCACAGCCTCTGCTCCTTGACGAGCGGGTCCGATTTACCGTCAAGGACGGTACGGTTGGCGGCTTTATGGTGCTGACCGAAAAAACAATGATCTTTCTCTCCCTGGAGCGCGGAAATCATCGCTTGGAGCTTGCTCGCGAGGACGTCCGCTATATTTCCTGCGAGGAAGGCGTTACCATCAGTATATTTTTGAATGAAAAACAATTTGTCCGTGTCATTTCGGGCGTTTGCGGCGAGATCTGCGAGATCCTGCGTGAAAACGGCTGGTCTGTGACCGGAGATTGAAGGAAAAGAGGTTCCCATGATCACGTCAAAGCAAAGGGCATACCTGCGCGGTCTTGCCCACGATCTTCCCGCCATCATGCAGATCGGCAAGGGAGGTCTGAATGAAAATATGCTCAAAACCTTTTCCGATGCGCTGGAAGCAAGAGAGCTGATCAAGCTTCACGTTTTGGAAAACAGCGGAGAATCGCCCAAGGATCTGATTGCCGCACTTGCAGAGGCATTGGAAGCCGAGCCTGTGGCTGTGATTGGAAAAAAGATCGTGCTTTACCGCGCTTCGGAGAAAAAGCCGACGATCGAGCTTCCCAAAGCATGACACGCATCGGTATTTACGGCGGGACCTTTTCACCGCCGCACAACGGACATCTCATGGCGGCAAAGGCGTTTATGGAGCAGATGTGGTTGGATCTTCTTTACGTGATCCCCGCCGCACTCCCACCGCACAAGGAGATGGAGGCACCGATCTCTGCCGAGCATCGCCTTGCCATGTGCCGCACGGCATTTGGCGGTCTAGAGGGCGTGTACGTGAGTGATATGGAGATCCGACGTGGCGGAAAAAGCTACACGGTGGACACGTTGCGCGAGCTTTCGGGCGAGGATCGCAGGCTCTTTTTGCTCTGCGGCACCGATATGATGCTGACGCTTGATGAGTGGAGAGCGCCGGAGGAGATCTTCAAGCTCTCCTATCCCGTTTATATCCGTCGCGAAAACGACCGCTTTTTAGATGATATGATCGTCAAAAAAATTGCCACCTACCGAGAAAAATACGGCAAGGTGGTGCGTTGGATCGTCACCGAGCCGTTGGAGCTTTCCTCTCATCAGGTTCGCAAGATGCTGACAGACGGGGAGGATATTTCCCATCTGGTGCCGCCTGCGGTGAAAAAATACATTGCAGACAATCATTTGTATGTTTGAAGCGAAGGGAGACGTTGCATAATGAAAGAGATCACCGAGCGCGATCTGGATCTTTTGCGTGAAAAAATTTTTGCATTCATGTCACCCAAGCGCTTTCGTCATACGGTGGCGGTTGAGCAGATGATCGAGCGACTTTGCCGATTATTTTGTCCCGACCAAATGATGAATATGCGCGCGGCGGCGCTTTTACATGGCCTGACAAAGGAGCTTGGCTTGGAAGCACAGATCGAATTGTGTCAGATCTACGGCTTGACCGTGACCGATGCCGACAGATTGGCTCCCAAGACCTTTCACGCACGGACAGCGGCAGAAAAAATCAAAGCAGAGTTTCCCGAATTTGCCAACGACGTTGTTATTGATGCGGTGCGTTGGCACACCACGGGGCGCGCAGGCATGACGCTGACCGAAAGGTTGTTGTATCTTGCCGACTATATCGATCAGTCCCGTACCTTTTCCAACTGCGTGCTTTTGCGCAGATATTTTTGGGGGGCAGAGCCCGAGGGCATGACTCCTTCCCAAAGAGAGGCACTTTTGCGGGATACGCTGATCCTTTCGTTTGATATGACGGTCAAGGATCTTTTGGACGAGGGACCGCCGATTGCCGAGGATACCTTCCGAGCGCGTAACGAGCTTTTGTTGGAGAAGGCAAGAGGATAACAGCAGCCTCTCACCTACATAACTTTATGAAAACGTAGGTGAACACAAATGAGGAACTGCTTTAAAATGTTATTTCTCGCGGTGCTTGCTATTGCTTTGGCTATAGCAAACCCGATACAAACCGAGGCAAACAGCCGTGCTTTTGCGGTTGCGGGTGCAGCCAAAACGGTGAGCGGTACACCGCAAACACGCATTACACGCTTTTTGGTGCTTGGAAAAGACCGTGCATCGGGCTTGACCGACAGTATTTTTGTAGTATCGGTCAATGAAGGGGCGCGGCGTGCCTCAATTTTGCAGATCCCTCGTGACACCTACGCCAATTACACCGAAAAAAGCTACAAAAAGCTGAACGGTGCCCTTGGCGCATTGGGGGAGACAGGTGTCAAGCAAATGCTGTCCCGTGTCCTTGGTGTCCGTTTGGATTATTTTTTGATTTTGGATCTCACCTCTGTCCGTCGGATCGTTGACGATATCGGCGGTGTGGACGTTGAGATTGAGCAGGATATGATCTATTCCGATCCCGCACAGGGCTTGGAGATCCAACTGCGGCGCGGTTGGGCGCACCTGAACGGCACGCAAGCCGAGCAGTTTATCCGCTACCGCGCAGGCTACGTCAATGCCGATCTCGGCAGGCTTGACGCACAAAAACGATTTTTGATCGCCTTTGCCGAAAAATGCAAGTCAATTTCGGCGTCTCAGCTGTTTGGCGTTGCCTGCCATTCGTTGACACGTATTCAGACCGACGTGGGGCTCCCCGATGCGATCCGCGTTTTGTCGGTGCTTCGGGAATGTGATCCGTCTTCTGTTCCCATGGCAACCCTTGCGGGCAAGCCCGTGAGAGGGAAGAGCGGCGCATGGTATTATGCGGTCAACCGTGAGGGAGCGATGCGAATGGTCTCCGAATATCTGATGGCAGACACCCATGCCGAAGCACTTGTGTTTGATCCCGACGGCATGCTTGACCGAAGGGACGTAATCGAATTTCACACAGTATATACCGCCTCCGAGGAGAGCTTGGAGGAGTGACGGATAAAAGAAAGGATTTTATTGATGGAAGACATGATCAAAGAACAGCTTCCCTCGCTTGCGGGGGCAACACCCGAGGAGCTTGCGCACGCAATCTTCGACGTGTTGGACGCCAAAAAGGCACAAAACATCAAGGTTCTGCGCGTAAATGACCAGACCGTGATCACCGATTATTTTGTGATCTGCACGGGTAATTCCTCCACGCAGGTCAAGTCGCTTGCGGGCGAGGTTGAGTATAAGCTCGGCTTGCGGGAGGTCGATCCTCTGCATTTTGAGGGACGCGATAACAACGGTTGGATCGTGCTGGATTACAGCTCGGTCATCGTTCATATTTTCAACCGTGAGAACCGCGACTTTTATCAATTGGAAAAATTGTACGGCGATGCAGAACCGATTGCATTCGTCGGCATTGATGATAAGATTGGAGAAGAACAATGAAATACGATTTTAAGCAAATTGAACCCAAATGGCAAAAGAAGTGGGAGGAGGCAGGCGCGTTTCGTGCTGAGGATTTCTCCGATAAGCCCAAATATTACAATCTCGTAGAGTTTCCTTATCCCAGCGGAGCGGGAATGCACGTCGGACACATCAAGGCATATTCGGGTCTTGAGGTGGTTTCGCGTAAGAGAAGAATGCAGGGCTACAACGTTCTGTTTCCCATCGGCTTTGATGCTTACGGACTTCCTACTGAGAACTACGCCATCAAAACGGGCTTGCATCCCAGAGTGGTGACCGACCGAAACATTGAAAAGTTTACATCGCAGCTCAAAAGAGTGGGATTTTCCTTTGATTGGGATCGCGTAGTCGATACCACCGAGGAGGGCTACTACCGCTGGACGCAATGGATCTTTTTAAAGATGTTTGAAAAGGGCTTGGTGTTCCGTGACACGGCTCTTGTCAACTATTGCCCCAGCTGTAAGGTGGTGCTTTCCAACGAGGATTCGCAGGGTGGTAAGTGTGACATTTGTAAGAGTGATATCGTGCAAAAATCCAAGGCCGTTTGGTATCTGCGCATCACCGAGTACGCCGATAAGCTTCTTTCGGGCTTGGAGGAGGTTGACTACCTTCCCAACGTCAAGCAGCAGCAGGTCAACTGGATCGGCAAATCCACGGGTGCCTTTGTCAACTTCAAGATCAAGGAGATCGACCAAAAGCTCCGTATTTATACCACACGCCCCGATACGCTCTTTGGCGTGACCTTTATGGTCATTGCACCCGAGCATCCGATCATTGAGGCAAACAGAGACAAGATCGGCAACATTGCCGCCCTTGACGCTTACCGTGAGGAGTGCGCCAAGAAGACCGAGTTCGAGCGTACCCAGCTGGTCAAGGAAAAGACCGGTGTTTGCATTGAGGGACTTACCGCTATCAATCCTGTCAGCGGCAAGGAGATCCCGATCTATATTTCCGACTACGTCATGATGGGCTACGGTACGGGTGCGATCATGGCGGTTCCCGCACACGATGAGCGTGACTGGGAATTTGCAAAGAAGTTTGGCATTGATATTATTGAAGTCATCAAGGGCGGCGACATTGAGACGGGCGCTTATGCAGGCGACGGCGAAATGGTCAACTCCTCCTTCCTCAACGGATATACCAATAAAAAGGATTCGATCGCACGGATGCTGGAGCATCTGGAGGCAGAGGGCATCGGAGAGAAGGGTGTTCAGTACAAGATGAAGGATTGGGCGTTCAACCGCCAGAGATATTGGGGCGAGCCGATTCCGATCGTGCATTGTCCTCATTGCGGTATTGTTCCCGTTCCTTACGAGCAATTGCCCCTGCGCCTTCCCGAGGTCAAGAACTTTGAGCCGGGTGAGGGCGGAGAGAGCCCCTTGGCAAAGATCGAGTCTTACGTCAACTGCAAGTGTCCCAAGTGCGGTAAGGATGCCAAGCGCGAGACCGACACCATGCCGCAGTGGGCAGGCTCGTCGTGGTATTTCCTGCGCTATATCGATCCCAAAAACGAAAATGCATTTGCAGATGAGGAAAAGCTGAAGTATTGGATGCCCGTCGATTGGTACAACGGCGGTATGGAGCACGTGACGCGTCACATGATCTACTCTCGCTTCTGGCACAAGTTCCTTTACGACCTTGATCTCGTTCCCGTGTCCGAGCCTTATGCTAAGCGCACCGCGCAGGGGTTGATCCTCGGTCCCGACGGTGAAAAAATGTCCAAATCCAAGGGTAACGTCGTCGATCCCAACGACGTGGTAGACGTATACGGCGCAGACGTTTTGCGTACCTATGTTCTGTTTATGGGGGACTACGGCAGTGCCGCACCCTGGAACGAAAGCTCGATGAAGGGCTGCAAGAGATTTTTGGAGAGAATTGCCGATCTTGCCGAGCTGGTCAAGGGAGAGGGTGTTACCCCCAAGCTTGAGACAGCCTTCCATAAGACCCTCAAAAAGGTTTCCTTGGATATTGAGGATCTCAAATTCAATACCGCCATTGCATCCATGATGACACTGATCAACGACATCAACGATGTCGGTACGCTGACCAAGGACGAATTTATGACCTTGATCCGTCTCATCTGCCCGTTTGCACCCCACCTTGCAGAGGAGCTTTGGGAAACGATGGGCGGGGAAGGACTTTGCTCGCTTGCCGCTTGGCCCGTTTGGGACGAGAATAAGACCGTGGACAGCACCGTGGAGGTTGCAGTACAGGTCAACGGCAAGGTGCGCGGTACCGTTGCCATTCCGTTCAACTGCTCCAAGGAGGATGCCATTGCCGCCGCAAAGGCAGATGAAAAGATTGCCGCCGCAATTGCGGGAAAGACGATTGTCAAGGAGATCAGTGTTCCCAATAAGATTGTCAATATCGTTGTAAAATAAAAACGGAGAACGGGTACGGGAATGAATTATCAGGTTGTGATCTATTCGTCCGATGCGGTGTTTGCGCGGATGCTGGAGCTGGAGTTTTTGGCACGAGACCGCAGTGTTCTCGTCACCGAGCAGCCCAACGACGAGCTGTATTCCGACGTTGCGCTGTTGGATCTGGACAGTGCCTCGGCACCGTCTCCCGATTGCTACGGAAGAATGATCGGCTTTACCCGCGGTGTGGCGCTTGCCGATGACGGTACGCGCCGCCGCTGCTCCATGATCCTGCACCGCCCGTTTGAGATGCGGCTTTTGCGCCGAGAGGTGCTGGGGGATGCAGAGATGCTTTCCCGCACGCCTGCCGAGCCAATGAACCGAGCGCTCAAGATCACGCTTGACCAAAGGCAATCGGTTTTGCAATTGGAGGGACAACGCGTCAGGCTGACACCCAAGGAGCTTTCGGTGATGCAATGCCTGCTCTCACACAGAGGCTTTCCCGTCTCTCGCGAGACATTGTCTGCGTGCATCGGAGAATCCTCGGCAAACAAGACCGATGTCTACGTTTGCTATCTGCGCCAAAAGCTGAATGCGGTTTTTCCGCAAAAGGTAATTTATACGGTTCGGAAAAAGGGCTATTTGATCCCTTGACCGAGCATCATAGACACTCCCGCGTTGGTCTCTCTTGACCTTTGCGGGAGTGCTTTTGTCTATTTTGACACTGTTAATTTGTACAAAATTCTTTTTTGTTTGACTTTTCTATGGATTATTTACGGAAGAAGGAATCAAAACTTGTAAAAAATGCTTTTTTTAATGACAAAAAATACAAAAAAACTATTGACGAATTGGGTATTTTGTAGTATAATAAAAGCAATCTGTTTTTTGTGAGGATTTTATGCCGAGATTTTTCGTCAGAAAGGACAGCATCTCCGACGGCATTGTAACGCTGACGGGCGATGATGCACATCACATTTCCCGATCTCTGCGCATGGCGGCAGGGGAGCGGATCACGGTCTGCGATATGCAAAAATTTGAATATGAATGTGAGCTGACCGATTTTCTGCCCGACCGCGTGTTGGCACGCGTGCTTTCTACGGTCAAATGCGATACCGAGCCACCCTATCACGTGCATATTTATCAGGCGCTCCCCAAGGGGGATAAGCTGGATAGCGTGATACAAAAGGCTGTGGAGTGCGGTGTCGCAGAGCTGACTACCTTTGAAAGCGAGCGCTGTGTGGTGCGTGCCAAGGCGGAGGCAGAGGAAAAAAAGGTAGAGCGGCGGCGCAGGATTGCATTGGAGGCGGCAAAGCAGAGCGGCAGAGGGATCATTCCCGAGGTTCATCCCACCGTGCGCTTTTCCGAGGCGATCGGGGCGGCGGCACAGGCAGATATTCCGCTGTTTTGCTATGAGGGAGACGGAACCCGGCCGCTACCGCAGATCTTAAAGCGCTTGCGAGGAGAGCTTGGCGAGGGGCGGATCCCCACGGTTTCCGCTGTGATTGGAAGTGAGGGCGGTTTTTCGCAAGCCGAGGCAGAGGCGGCAAGAGCGGCAGGTCTGTTTCCCGTGGGACTTGGTAAACGGATCCTGCGTACCGAAACGGCGGCATCCTTTGTGCTTGCTTGCCTTGTGTATGAGCTGGAGCTTTCGGAAAAATGACGAATTTTTTGACGTGATATGCAAAATGTCCGAAAAAAACAAAAAAATTTATAAAAAATATTAAAAAACCTATTGAAAAAATACAAAAAATGATGTAAAATACAAGTAGTTTTTTACAGCCCCATTTTTTAGTAAAAAAGAGGAGAAAGAAAATGTCTAACAGGTTGTTTCAGGGTGTGATCCATCAAATGAAGGACGCGATCGACCGCATCATCGGTGTCATCGATGAAAACGGTGTGATCATTGCGTGCTCGGAATTGGTCAAGATCGGAGAGATCCGTCAGGGCGTGCGCGATGAGCTGAATTATACCAGCGACGTCATCACCAACGGCGGCTATACCTACCGTCCCATGACCAACGGTCCCAAGACCGATTATATCGTATTCGTAGAGGGCGAGGATAAGATGGCGGAAAAGATGTCCAAGCTACTTGCCATTTCTCTCGGAAATATCAAAAATCTTTACGACGAAAAATACGATAAGGGCTCTTTTATCAAAAACATCATTCTGGACAACATTCTGCCCAGCGATATTTACATCAAGTCCAAGGAGCTTCACTTCAACACCGAGGAGATGCGCATCGTCTTTTTGATCAAGTTCTACGGAAAGACCGATATGATGCCCTTTGAGATGCTGCAAAATATGTTCCCCGACAAATCCAAGGACTACGTGATCAGCGTAGGCGAGCATGACATCGTGCTTGTCAAGGACATTAAGCCGGGCACCGACAGCCGTGACATTGAAAAGATCGCTACCAACATTGCCGATACACTTTCTACCGAGTTTTATACCAAGGTCTCCATCGGTATTTCCACGGTGGTGGAAAACATCAAGGATCTGGCACGCGCTTACAAGGAAGCACAGGTGGCACTTGAGGTCGGCAAGGTGTTTGAAACCGAAAAGAACATCATCAATTACGAAAATCTCGGCATTGGCCGTTTGATCTATCAGCTTCCCACCACGCTTTGCGAGATGTTTTTGCAAGAGGTATTCAAAAAGGGAAGCCTTGAATCTCTTGACCGCGAGACCTTGATGACCATTCAATGCTTCTTTGAAAACAACCTCAACGTTTCCGAAACGTCGAGAAAGCTGTTTGTGCACAGAAACACGTTGGTCTACCGTTTGGAAAAGATCCGCAAGCTGACGGGACTTGACCTGCGTGAGTTTGAGCATGCCATCACCTTTAAGGTGGCGCTCATGGTCAAGAAATATCTCAATTCCAAACCCATTAAGTTCTGACATACGACGATTTTATGACGGCTGAAAGCGAAATGCAGGGAGCTTCTCTGCATTTCGCTTCTGTACTGTTTTTTTCGGTGCTTTGAATAAGTTTCTCATGCCGTCCATAAAATAATGTATCGGGCTCTGCTTTTTGCGGAGCGTTGATAAGAGCGCGCAAGGGCTGCGCCTCGGAAAGGAACCTTAATGTACCCATACGACCGCGATTATTACCCGGGAGAATGGCAAACGCCGGGGGACGGAGGACATCGGAGAAAAAAAGGGGAAAAATCCCCGCGCTCCGTTGGATTTTGGCTTTCTCTGATGTGCCTTGTGGCAGTTGTTTCCATTCTCTTAACCTACACACTGACCTCTGCCGCAAAGCGCGCATATTATTCCCAAAAGCTTGCGGCACAGCAAGAGACCATTGATCGCCTGCAGGCCATGCAGGGGACAGATCCCGATATTGATCTTGAAAAGCTTGACGTGCTTGCCACGCTCTTTGAGCGATACTCCTACTATGCGGGAGCGGTGAGCGAGGAGGAGCTTCTCACAGCAGTGCTGAAGGCGTATGCCGAGGCAACGGGAGATATTTACGCAGAATATTATACCGAGGAAGAATACAAGGCACTGACCGAGGAGAACGTGGGTGACTACGAGGGAATCGGCGTCAGTGTCATACAGTCCACGTTGACCGTTGCAGATTACGAGTATATGGTCTTTCAGATCATTGATATTTACGCCGACGGCCCTGCGGCAGATTCCGAATTGCGCGTGGGAGACCTGATCTACGGTGTCTATCAGGACGGAACCTTGCAATTGGTCAATACCCTCGGATATACCAAGGCGATCTCCATGATCAAGGGGGCGCGCGGTACGCAAGCCGAGTTCTCGGTTTTCCGACAGAACGGTGACACCTACGAATCGTTGGATTTCAGTGTTACGAGAGATTCCTTTGAGACGGTATCCGTGACGGGAAAGCTTTCTACCACCGATCCCACGGTTGCCATCGTGCGTATTACCAATTTTGATCTGACCACTCCCAACCAATTCAAAACCACCGTCAATCGGGTTTTGGACGATGGCGCAAAAAAGATCGTTTTTGACGTTCGCAACAATCCCGGTGGAGATCTGCAATCCATCAAGGCGGTTTTGACCTACTTTTTGCAGGCAGGAGATCTCATTTTAAGTGCCATCGACCGTGAGGGTACGGTTGCGGCATCTTACGTTGCCGAGGCAATGACGCTCAAGGGGGATTACGCCTCCTGCAACGTTTCTGCCGAGGAGATCGGAATGTACGCAGGACTTGATATGGTGGTTCTTTGCAACGGCAACACCGCAAGCGCCGCCGAGGTCTTTACGGCAACCTTGCGCGATTACGGATTGGCAAAGGTGATTGGCGAAAAAACCTTTGGGAAAGGGATCATGCAGTCCTTTCTTCCTCTTTCGGTGTTCGGAAATTACAGCGGATACGTCAAAATGACCACCTACGCTTACGTTACCAAGTGTGGCGTCACCTATCACGAGATCGGAATTTCTCCCGACGAGGGGTGCGAGGTTGCACTCTCCGACGAGGCAAAGCAATATAATTTTAATATTCTTCCCGAAGCGTTGGACAATCAGCTTCAGGTGGCAATTTCAAAACTTCAATAATATTTTCAGGATAAGGAGATACAAACATGGCAAAGGGAAAACAGATTCTTTATACACAGCAGGGTTATCAGGAGCTGGTAGACGAGCTGCATTATCTGAAGCATGAAAAAAGAGAAAAGATCAAAAACGACATTGCGGTAGCACGTTCCTTTGGAGACCTTTCCGAGAACGCCGAGTACGATGAAGCGCGAAACGAGCAAGCCAAAAACGAGGCTCGCATCAAGGAGCTGGAGGAGCTGCTGGAAAATGCAGTGATTTTGGACGAGGCAAGCATTGACACCAACGTCGTCAGCCTTGGCTCCACGGTCAAGGTGCTTCTTTCCGACAAGGGCATGGAGGTTACTTACGTTTTGGTCGGCTCCAACGAGGCAAACCCGCTGGAGGGCAAAATTTCGGATCAGGCACCCATCGGTGCGGCTTTGATCGGCAAGCGTGCCGACGATGAGATTGAGGTGGAGGTTCCCAATGGAATCATCCGTATGAAGGTCTTAGAGGTTTCCAGAACGCAGGGCTGATGAGGCAGAAGGGGCGGAATAGGCTTTGCACAAGCCGTTCCGTCCCTTTTTGAATTAAAAAAGGAGGATCATATCTATGAAGATGGAAAAGGAAAACACGTCGGGCGAGATCGTCGTGGAAAATAAGCTTTTTAAATGGTTGGATAATTTTTGGTATCACTACAAATGGCCCGTCATTGTGGTAGCTTTTTTTACGGTGGTTTCCTTGATCTGCTTTGTGCAGTGTGCCACCAAGGAAACGGGCGACGTGACGGTTGCCTTTGCGGGAAATTATACGCTGACGGGGGAGGAGCGCGAGCGAGTGCTTGACGTTTTGAACGCCGTTTCTCCCGAAACCGAAAAGGACGGAAAAAAGACGCAGATGAAGGTGCTTCTGACCGATTTTTCGGTATATCGGGTAGAGGAGCTGGAAAAGCAATATACCAATGAAAAGGGCGAGGTGGACATCTATGCTTTTACCAACGCCAAGCAGGTCTCGAACGACCATCTGACCACCTTTGGAACCTATGTGATGACGGGAGAGGCAGCCGTGTGGTTGGTGAGCGATTACGTGTACGAACAGAGAAATCTGCAGGCGGTTGCGGTACCGCTTTCCGAGTTGTTTGAGGAGCGTCCCGCATCGGCATATAACGATTATGCCATTCGTTTGGGTGACACCGAGCTTTACAAATATTATGATGCGCTCAAGGTTCTTCCTGCCGATACTTTGATCGTAATGCCGCAAAGCTACGTTTGGGGTGCTTCCTCGGATGTCGAGCAGTATGAGGAATTCAAGCAGATGTATTATGCTTTGGTCAATTTTAAAAGACCTTGATTAATATTGAAAAGAGAGAAAATAAAAATGACAGCGGCAAGATTGATGAGCTTTAATATCCGTTTTTCGGTATCGGATAGTAACGTCAATGCAAAGGGAGAAGTTGTGGATTCCACCATGGAGCGCCGTGTTCCTCTGATCGCAAATATGATCCATGCGGAAAAGATTGACGTGTTGGGTGTGCAGGAGGCAAAAGAGGGCGTTTATTATGGCAAAACGAGAACCATTCATTTTGCATGGAAAAGCCGTTTGGAGGCAGCATTGCCAGAGTATGCCTGCGTCGGCGCACAAACGCGTGCGCACGAGGAGGGCGGCTACATCTATTACAACAAGCAAAAATATACGGCAGTGGAGAACGGACACTTCTTTTTGGTCAAGGCGGAGGGAAGTGACGATGCATCCTTGACTGTGATGGAGACACCGGGGGCAAATGCCGACCGCGTTTGCTCGTGGGTACTGCTTCGGGATAACGCCACAAAAGATCACTTCTTATTTATGGACACGCATCTTTCGGATGCTGCGGCACCGATCGTCGAATATCAGGCAGGCGTGATCGTAGATGAGATTCCCAAGCTGATTTCTAAAATGGAGCAAGACCACGGTGTCAAAAATTGTCCCGTGATCTTGGTGGGAGATATGAATTCCAAGCCCGATTCGGGTGCCTATCGTGTTTATATCTCGCTGTTGCGTGATTCGCTCTTGATTGCCGCAAACGCATCGGTGGACGGCTCTTATTGTACTTCTCCCAACTATAACCTGCTTGCCGAGGATGAGTCTTACAGCCGGTGCGGCAACCGTATTGACTACGTGTTTGTCAGCGATGGTATCAAGGTCAACAGATATGACATGATCCATACCACCACCAACCGTTGCAAGTACGGAGAATTCCTTTCCGATCATAACGCACTGACGATGAATATTGAATTTTGAAAACGTTCGGAATATTCTGATGAAAGAAAGAGAAAGTCATGTCTTTATTAACATCTTTTCAAAAAAAGTTTTTGATTTGTCCGTGTTCGGAAGATGCCGATTATGTCACTGTAGTGATCTATCAAAAGAACAAAATTGTCTGCACCACCCCTGCACGGCTTTCTACTCGCGAGCATGCGCAGTATTTTTGTGCGATTGACGTAGAGGATTTTATCGGACAGAAAGACGTCGTTTTGCGCGTGGAGCCCTGCCATTCAAAGAGGGACATTCCCAAGAACCCCGACATTTCGCAAGCGGAGCTGGATCGTTTGCAGAGTGCGTTGTTTGAAAGTGATACGGTTGAGACGTCCCACAAATTCCGTCCTTGGATTCACTTTACCACGATCAGCGGCTGGCACAATGATCCAAATGGGCTTTTTTGGATGGACGGAACGTATCACATGTATTTTCAAAAGCAGCCAACGTCTTTGCGCCCTATCTGGGATCAGCCTTTTCAGTGGGGACACGCCGTCAGCAACGATCTGTTCAATTGGATCGAGCTTTCCCCCGTGATCCGCTTTCCGCCCGCTTCTTCGGGAAGTGCTTTTATCAACCGTCAAAATGGGAATATTTGCATTTCTCACAATTGTAAAATTGAGGAAAGCTCGGACAAGGGATACCGCTATCAACCGATTGCCGAGCATCCGTTGATCGGTGCCGACCCAAAGATCTTTTGGCATGAGGATCTGCAAAAATATGTTTGTGTTTCCTTGGATTCGCAAGGTGAATACCGCATTTCGCACTCTGAGGATCTGCACAATTGGACAGAACAGAGCCATATTTACGGCTATCACGAGTGTCCCGATCTGATCAAGCTTCCAATCGTAGGTACCGATGAAAGTAAGTGGGTGCTTTATGGAGGGGATCTCGGTTATCGCATTGGAAATTTCGACGGATATTCCTTTATTCCCGACAAAATGGAGGAAAACAGAAAAGACACCTTCATTCCCATGCGCGCGTTGAGTATTGAGCGTGCCGAGGTGCTTGATAAATACAACGGTGTCTTTACCTATCCCGAGGCATACATCGCCTATTCGGGGCAGACCTTTGCAAATTTGCCCGATGAGCGGTGGATCCGCATGATCTGGTTGCGCAAATTTTACACCGACGAGGGCGTTCCTTTTTCGCAGTGTATGTGTGTTCCGCAGGAGCTTTCCTTGCGATATACGCCCCTTGGTCTCAGGCTCTGCTGTATGCCCGTCAAGGAGATCGAGCAATACTATCTTGAGTCGGTCAGCCTTTGCGAAAAGACGATAGACCAAAGCTTTTTCGGTGCCGCCTTTGACGTCAAGGCAGAGTTTTATGCCGGTCAGATACTTCAGGTCGGAGCTTTGTCCTTCCGATATGATCGTGAACAGGAAACGATCTTTATTTCGGGTGATCAAAAGGAGATCGCGTTTGCCTATCCCATTGGTGACGGCAAAATCAAACTGCGTTGTATTGCCGATTGCGGTATCTTTGAGTTTTATATCGGGGAGGGGGAGATCTACTATCCCGTGCGCACCGATGAGCACAGCGAGACGCTGATTGTTCGCTGTGAGGAAAATGTCGCCGTCACTGTGACAAGCCTTGCCAAGGCATGTTACCGTTGAAATGAATATCTAATATACAAGGAAAGGATACTATTATGAACAACTATTGTACCGGCGTGATGATCACGGACAGAATTCGATTGGATCTTTTTACCGAGCAGTCTTTTCGTATCCGCTATTCCAAATTGGAGGGAGAGCCCTTCCCGGAGGAATTTGAGATCCCGTTTGCCATCGGCAAGACCACGCCGTGGGAGCCGGTGGAATATACCGTTGATTATAACAGCGTCGTGCGCGCCGTCACGGTCAAGACGAAAAAGCTGGTGATCTATTGCCGCACCGACCGTGAGAATTTCATCGTGGACACCCCCACGGGCGAGCGGCTTTTCCCAGAGGACGTTCCCGTGTACGGAATGTTCCGCAATCACTGCATCGTGTTTGACAGCGCAAACTTCCATTTGGTGGAGACCACCTGCTCGCGCTATGCACATTGGTTCTACAATCCCGAAACGGGAATCTACGACCGCAACATCGCCACCGACTCCATGATGGACGTCTTCTTCATCTGGGCTCCCACCTACCGCGAGGGCTACGCGATGTTCAACGAGCTGGTCGGTGCCGAGCCGATGCTGACGAAAAAGGGCTACGGCTATTATCAGACACAGTACCTGGGCGAGAAAGGAACGCAGCCGCTTCTGATGGAGACGGCAAGGCTCTTGCGCGAGCGCGATATTCCGTGCGACACGCTCATTCTGGACTTTGAGTGGGGCGACGCGGTCGATGAGGGCGACGGCATGAAATGGGGCGCCGGATTGGATTGGGGAAAAAGCTATTCCGCGCCTCTCGCCCCCGCCGAAATGCTTGCCAAGCTCAAGGAGATGCACTACGACGTGATGGTGATCCATCACAACATTCCCGCATACGAGGGGCGCAAGGACGAAAAATGGGTCTGCTGTGAATTCCCGCATGACGTGTGGTGGCAAAAAATGCAGGCACTTTTGGACATCGGCGTGTGTGGCACGTGGCAGGATACCAGACAGACGGACATCACCAATGCGCGCATCTACACCGAGCTGCAGCGCAGAATGGGCAGGGGACAGCGTTGCTCCTTCCTCGGAAACTACGATTGCTTTTCGGATTGCTGTTGGACGCGGGATTTTGAAATGACACCGCGCCGTCAGAAGGTCGGAGGCAGAAGAGTGCCCTTCGTCTGGACGGGAGACGCCGCCACCGTGAAATGGCGCGATATGGCGTTTCAGGTCAAGGCAATCACAAACGAGCAGGGTGCTTTGCAGGGTGTGTCCTACATCACGCACGACGGCATGCGCACGGGCGGACGCGCCCTGGGCGTGAGAAGCGACCAATTCCTGGCGCTCAACTCGATCGCGCGCTCGCACAATACCAAGCCGTGGGAGTCTCCCGCGGGAGGCGATCTGCTTGCCGATATGATGGCGATCGACACCGAACGAGATATGTCGGCGCTTCCCACGTCCGACAAGGCGCTTTTGGGGTTGGAAAACGTCGATCTTGAGCAGGAGCGCATCATTCGCAAATATCTCAAACTGCGGTACCGCTTGCTTCCTTATATCTACACGGCAGCGAGAGAGGCGTACGACTGCGGCATGCCGCTGACGCGTCCTTTAATGGTAGCATTTGAAAACGATGAGAACTGTGCCGAAAATCGTTACAAGACCGAATATCTGTTCGGTCCCAATCTTTTGGTTGCCCCCGTTTGCACGGGTGACGATACGATGAAGGTCTATTTCCCGCAGGGCTGCGATTGGATCGATTTTGAGAGCGGTGAGCGCATCACGGGAGGACAGACGAAGTTCGTTGACGTTTCCGATCTTTCCAAAATGCCTATCTACGTTTGCGACGGCGCGATTTTGCCGATGGGGGAGGAAAAGAACTTTGTTACCTCGGCTCAGGAGGAAGTGCTGTATCTTGTGATCTACGGAAAGGGCAAGGGAACGTATACGCTTTATGAGGATGACGGTCGTTCGCTGGATTATCAAAACGGAAAATGTGCGTTTACCGATGCCCTATTATCACCACCTTAACCTTGTCGAAAGGACACAGGTTGAAAGCATTGAATATCAGATTTCCGGGCGGATAGCAT
>JAGANE010000334.1 GCA_017624395.1 Clostridia bacterium | reverse complement strand
ATATCTGGATCACGGATACCTCCTTCCGTGACGAACAGCAGTCGGTGGAGCCTTATTCCGTCAAGCAGATCGTGGATCTGTTCAAGCTGATGTCACGTTTGGGCGGCCCTTACGGAATCATCCGTCAGACCGAATTCTTTGTGTACAGTCAAAAGGATCGAGAAGCCGTGGCGCAGTGTCAGGATCTGGGCTTGAAATTTCCCGAGATCACCACGTGGATTCGCGCAAGCAAGGAGGATTTTAAGCTGGTGCGCGATCTTGGCATCCGTGAGACGGGAATTTTGGTTTCCTGCAGTGACTACCATATTTTTAAAAAGATGAAAATGACGCGTAAGCAATGCATGGATTATTATCTTTCCACGGTTGCCGAGGCGTTTGAGGCGGGCGTTATGCCGCGTTGCCATCTGGAGGACATCACCCGTGCCGATTTTTACGGCTTTGTGGTGCCGTTTGTCAACGAGCTGATGAAGATGTCGGCAGATGCAAAGATCCCCGTCCGCATCCGCGCCTGCGATACCATGGGCTACGGTGTTCCGTATCCCGAGGTTGCCATTCCGCGTAGTGTTCCTGGCATCATTTACGGCTTGCAGCACTATTCCGACGTGCCGAGTGAAATGCTGGAGTGGCACGGACACAACGATTTTTACAAGGCAGTCACCAATGCCAGCACTGCGTGGCTGTACGGAGCCTGCGGCGTCAATTGCTCGCTTCTCGGCATTGGAGAGCGCACGGGCAACGTCCCCTTGGAGGCAATGGTCTTTGAATATGCAGGGCTTCGCGGATCGCTTGACGGCATGGATACCACGGCGATCAGCGAGATCGCAGACTATTTTGAGCATGAGATCGGCTACAAGATCCCGCCCATGACGCCCTTTGTTGGCAGAAGCTTTAACGTCACCCGTGCGGGAATCCATGCCGACGGACTTCTTAAGGACGAGGAGATCTACAATATTTTTGATACCAAAAAAATACTCAATCGCTCGGCATCTGTCATGCTTGGGAAAACGTCGGGCTTGGCAGGAATCGCTTATTGGATCAACGAAAATTACCATCTGACCGCTACGGAGGCGGTGGATAAAAAGGATCCTTTGGTCATAGCGCTCAAGGCGTGGATCGACGAGGAATACGAGGGCGGCAGACAGACCTCTCTCTCGGTTTCCGAGATCGAGGAAAAGATCGAGCAGCTTTCAGGCAACCGTTTTCAAAGACTTTGACGTGAGCAAGGAGAAAAAAGAATGATTGAGCATAGAACCATATCGTTGGCAGAGCAGGTGTTTGACCGCTTGGAGACCGACATTCTTTCGGGAAAATATCAGCAGGGCGAAATTTTGACCGAGCTGAAGCTGGTTGCCGATCTCGGTGTCAGCCGCACGCCGATCCGTGAGGCACTGCGCCGCTTGGAGCAGGAGCATATCATTGAGATCTCGCAAAAGGGGATCGTGGTGCTTGGCGTCAGCCGCAGAGATCTGGAGGATATTTTGGAGATCCGTATGCGCATTGAGGGTTTGGCTGCTTATATGGCGGCACAGCGGATTACCGACGAGGAGCTTGACGAGTTGAAGGAAACGGTGGAGCTGCAGGAGTTTTACGTTCCCAAGCATGATGCAGACCGTATCAATGGCATGGATAGCAAATTCCATTTGCTGATCTACCGTTTTTCGGGCAGCACACCACTTTACGATACGTTAATGCCGTTGCACAAAAAGCTGTTGAAATACCGCAAGGCATCGGTGGAAAATGAGGTGCGATCTGCATATTCCTCGCAAGAGCATCGTGCAATCTTTGAGGCAATTGCAGCGCACGATGCCGAGCTTGCCGAGCAGCGTATGAGAGCGCATATTTCCAATGCAAAGGCTTATATTCAGAACAAAGACAAGGGGATCAAATAATCATGGGACTTACCATCGCACAAAAAATCATTAAGGCGCACCTGATCAGCGGGGAAATGACCGTTGGCAGTGAGATCGCTTTACGAATTGACCAGACCTTGACGCAGGATGCCACGGGAACGATGGCATATCTGGAGTTTGAGGCAATGGGCATTGACCGCGTACGCACCGAGCGCAGCGTAGCTTACATCGATCACAACACCCTGCAATCGGGGTTTGAGAATGCCGATGACCACCGCTTTATCCAATCCATAGCCAAAAAGCACGGCATTTATT
>JAGANE010000052.1 GCA_017624395.1 Clostridia bacterium | reverse complement strand
CGTCCGAGGAGGGGAAAACGCATACAATTGTCGGTGGCTGTCATGGCTCGGCTCATGGGATACAGCTTCGTCATGGGGAACACAAAGGAAGACTCCTTTGTCCTTCACGCGTTGTTGTCGGACCCTACAAATGGTTTGACGAATTGAGTCGCGTTTGTTATAATAACGCTATTTATAGTGACGATCACGGAAAATCGTGGTATGCAAGCGCGCCTGTTCAGTTGGGAACCGGCGAGGGAACGTTGATTGAAACTTCTGACGGAACAATCGTTTATAATTCACGTGCATATTTTCGCGATCAAAAACGTTATCTTGCAAACAGCGCCGATGGTGGCGAAACCTATGGGGATTTTCGGACGGATGATTTCCTGATAGAAGAAAAAGGAATTGGTTGCAATGCCTCCTTTTTGCGTGTGGAGCAAGCAGAGCTGAAGGAGGTCACTATGCTTCCTCAAGGGGCGGATTCTGTTACTGTCTTTGTCAATCCGAGAGCCGAGACACGCCGCAATATGACCGCCTGCGTCAGCTTTGACAGCGGCACCACATGGGTTCATACCAAAACAATCTGCGAGAGCGAATGTGCTTATTCAAGCCTTGCATTTTCACCTGTTGACCAACATTTTTATTTAATGTACGAAAAGGGCGGGGAGAATAATCCATATAAACAGGGAATTGCTTTGCTTGAGTTTGACCTTGAGTGGTTGTTAGCGAAATGATATGAACAAACATCGTGGAGCGCGCAACGCTTTAGATGGAGGAGTACGGCTTTAGAGAAGATCTCAAAAAATGTGTCATGCGTGGATTGATGGATGGACAAAGCATTATGATGCGTTTGTTTTTGGGCAGGTGTTGGATCCCATCATGGGAGAATCTTCCAAAGTTTCCGAATTGTATCCCCCACGATGTTGTTCTATCTTTATGCTACTCAGAAGGTGGAAGCATTATAAAATAGTTGATAACGATAGTTTATAATTGGGGATTTTTATATGAAATATACAAATTATTTGGCATTTCGTGATGATTGTCGTTTGCATGGAATTGAATACGCTGCCGCACGCAGTGTACGTTTGGGATTTGATTCGGTAGAATTTTTGGATATCTGTCCGTTCAGCATGCCTCTGTACCAATCCATGGATATGATGCATGTCAAGCATACACTGACACAAAATGGCTTGACAGTTGCATGCTACTCGTTGGCGGCAGATTTGTTAACATCGAATCAAGTTGTGTTGAAGGATCAGTTGCGGCGACATATTGAGTTTTCGGCAGAGGTCGGGGCTCCTTATTTTCATCATACATTGGCACCGGTACTTTCAATTGGAAAACAGGCACCGTCTTATCCATCGGTATTAAACCGCGTTTTGGAAACTGCCGTTTGGATCGCTGAGCAATGTGCCAATTATGGATTAACTTGCTTATATGAGCCCCAAGGCATGTATTTTAATGGTGTGGAAGGCTTGCAGACCTTATATCAGAACGTTGGTAAGGTTTGCAAAAATGTGGGTATCTGTGGAGATGTTGGAAACTCACTGTTTGTAGACGTCTCTGCCAATGAGATATACGATGCCTTTGCCAAAGATATTAGACATGTTCATATCAAGGATTACCTGTTGTGTGATCGCATGAGTAAAGATCAAGCCAACTGTTTTCTCACTCGTGGTGGGCAATGGATTTCCGAATGTTCAATAGGGGAGGGCGTGACCGATTTTTCCTATTGCTTTGATTGGTTACGGCGAGTCAATTACGATGCTGCAATTGCTTTTGAAATTAGCGGTAACGATGAAACGTTGATGCGGGCGCTGCGATATATCCAATCGATGTTGCTATGTAAATAGGGGGATGTTTTTGGGTAAACACTTTTCATGTTTTAAAAGAAGAAAATAGACGAAGTCCAGGAAAAGATAAAGAAAGGTAACCTATGCAATTTACAGAGTTTTGGATTCAAATGACGGCAAATCCGTTGTTGTTTATTGCGGTCACACTGACACTTGGCGTGATCTTGGTAAACGGTTGGACCGACGCGCCAAACGCCATTGCCACCTGCGTTGTAACGCGGTGTATGCCACCGAAGGCGGCAATACTGATGGCGGCGGTATTCAATTTTCTCGGCGTTTTCATTATGACCAAGGTCAGCAATGAGGTCGCCGTGACCATCACCCGTATGGTAAATTTCGGAGATAACCCCGGCAAAACGGTCATTATCGTGTTGTGCGCGGCCATGCTTGCAATCGTCAGCTGGGCAACGCTTGCCTGGGTGTTCGGGATTCCCACGAGCGAGAGCCACGCACTGATCGCAGGTCTTACCGGCGGTGCGATGGCTTTGAACAGTTTTGATGCGATCGTGTGGAACGAATGGAGCAAGGTACTGATCGGTATCGTGATTTCTGTCGTATTAGGCTTTGGATTGGCTTGGTTGATCTGTAAGCTCGTTACCCTGATCTGCTACAAGATGAACAGACCGAAAACCGAACCCTTCTTCAAGGGCGCGCAGATCGTGGGTGCCGCCGCAATGGCATTCATGCACGGCGCACAGGACGGTCAAAAGTTCATGGGTATCATTTTGCTTTGTGTGTTCACTCTGCAAAGCACGGGGACAGCCGCAGCAACCTTTGCGATCCCGACCTGGCTGATGAT
>JAGANE010000333.1 GCA_017624395.1 Clostridia bacterium | reverse complement strand
AAGGGAGCCTCCGCTGCGGCGGGAACTGTGCAAAGATAAAGCTTTCCTGAACCACCAGCACTGCTGGTGGTTTTCATTAAACAAAAAAATCCCCGACCTCCCAAAAAGGAAGTCGGGGAATTTTCATTTTTATTCAATTTCACGGCAATAGCTTTCCATCCCGTTTTCACGGATTTCGGCAAGAACGTCGGACAAGGTCTCGGTCAGTTCGGTTGAAAAATTACCGTTTTCAACACCTCGGTAAGCGTTTTTTCCAAGACGAACAAACAACAGATCAATCCCTACCTCCACCACACGGTTGGCATCGGTCTCACCACGGGCAGAAAGCTTGACCAAGGCGGCGTAAGTATAATGTTGTTCGGGTCGGCTTTTATATTCTCCACCGCCCTGCGTGAGATAAATATATTCGGTACGCAGATCCAACCCCATCAGCGCGGCTTGATCTGTGATGGGAGCCACCGCCGATCTGAACCTTGCGCGTGCTTCTCTCTCCATCGGTACAATTTCATCGGCAAGGTGCTTTGCAATCTCACGGTCTTTTTTTGCCTTACGCAAGCGACGTTTTTCCTTCCATTCCTTAATGTCGTCGTTCAGATATCCCGTGACATTGCCATCCCAATACTTTTCCAACAAACGCTTGGTGCGCAAGGTCTTGCGGATCTCCCCCTGCATATAAAAGCGGTGTCTTCCCTCGGCGTTTCCGTAAAGGTGAAAGGCATAGGAAAGGAACAGATCAAGGATTAAGCTTTTATGGGAGCCGCTATCCTCTCTTACCTCAATGGCGCTGATGTTCCGCCACAGGTATCGCTCATTTGGAAAAAAGGTATAACACATCGTCACCCCATCGCTGTCAAAACGATAACAAAAGGGTTGGGTAATAAAAGCCGCAGCCAATCCAATCAAAGCAACGACAAACAATCCGATTGCCAATCCGATGCTTTCACCCAAAGACGCATAAGCCAAGCAAAGAAATAACAAAGAAAACAGAACAAACGCACAAAACAGACGGTTCAAAGCAATTTGATATTTACGCTTCATTGGTCGCTCTCCATTTTTGTCATTTCTCTTTGTGCCATGACAAGTCCGTAATAAATGCCTTTTTTTGCCATCAGCTCGTCGTGTGAGCCGATCTCGGCAATGCTTCCCTTATCCATAACGACAAGGCGATTGGCATTGCGGAGCGTGGAAAGACGGTGTGCAATGGCAATGGTAGTCCTACCCGCCGAAAGTGCCAGAAGTGCATCCTGGATCAGCTTTTCGGTCTCGGTATCCAAGGATGCCGTTGCCTCGTCCAAGATCAAAATTTTGGGATCGTGCAACAGTGCGCGCGCAATGGAAATACGCTGACGCTCTCCGCCCGAAAGGGTATGCCCTTTTTCTCCCACATAAGTGTTATAACCGTCGGGCAGACGAATGATAAACTCATGCGCCCCCGCCGACTTTGCCGCCGCAATGACCTCCTCGCGCGTGGCATTGGGCTTTGCGTAGGTCAGATTTTGCCAAACAGAGCCGGTAAACAAAAAATTATTTTGCAAAACCACGCCCATTTGCGAGCGCAACGTCTCCTGCGGAATATCCCGAATGTCCACCCCGTCAATGCGGATGGCGCCCTCGTCCACGTCGTACATTCGCATTATGAGGTTGATCAGCGTTGATTTTCCCACGCCGGATTTTCCCACAAGACCGATAAATTCTCCTGGCTTGACCGATAAAGAAAGGTCGTGCAATACCTCGTCCGCTTCCTCATAGCCAAAGGAAATGCGGTCAATTTCAATCTCTCCGCAAAGTCTCCCCACGTCGGTGCGGCTGCCGTCCTCGATCTGTGCAGGCTCGTCAATGATCTCAAACACACGCGTGACCGAGGTCATCATGTGCATAAAATGTCGCGGAAGCATCATCAGCGCTGTCAGCGGTGCAAATACCATGCTTGCATAAGAAGAAAACTGCGACATCTCACCCGCTGTCATCTCACCGCCAATCATTTTGGTCCCCACGTAATACAAAAGCACGTATTCACCAATCCCCACTGCAAACTGCAATAGCGGCATCAGCACCGCCCAAAAGCGCTCCAACCGAAGCTGAGCATCCCGCTCACGCGCCGAGATCTCAACAAAGCGCTCCTCCTCGCGCTTCTCCATACCGTAGGATTTGACCACACGAATTCCCGAAAAAATGTCATGCAAAATGGTGCTTGCCAGCCCGTTCAGCTCACGGCGGCGATGCATCATCGTGCGAACAAACCTCCAAAACAACCGAAAGGCAAATGCCACAAAGGGCGCGGGGATCAAAATCAGAAGTGCCAGACGCCAATCGTAAAAGAGCATGACGAAAGAGACCGCCAAAAGCAATAATCCCTGCTCCAAAATATTGGGCAACTGATTGATGAGGAATTGCTTAATCACGCGGGTATCACTGTTCACCCGCTTCATCAATTCTCCCGACGTATGATGCAAAATACGGGAGATGGAAAGCTTTTGGATCTTTTCAAACACCGTGTCACGCAAACGGACAATGAGATTGGTTCCCGCTACGGTCAAAAAATATCCGCGCACGATCGAAACCAAGCGGCGCAACACATTGACGGCAAGCATGGAAAGAATGACACCGACAAAGCCGAGCAGAAAGACCTTGCCACCCGTATTTTGGATGTAGTCATCCACCAGCACACGGTTGATGTAAGGTGTGATCACACCGATGGCGGAGGTTACAAAAAAGAGCAATGCGGTGACGGCGATATACTTCCATTCGGGCTTTGCCAGCGCGGCAAGGCGCAACAATGCCCTCTTTTTGGAAACACACCGCGGACAGGTATTTGAGCCGACGGGATAGGGCTTGCCGCATCTTGGGCAGGAGCCGCCACCCTTGTTGATAGAAACCTTTTCTTCCGCCCAATCATTGAAGTCCTTGAGCTGAGTCGCCTGCGGATACTGATTGTAAATAAGCAGAGCATTT
>JAGANE010000051.1 GCA_017624395.1 Clostridia bacterium | reverse complement strand
TGACGGTAAGTTTTACACGCAGATGGCAAGAAACAATTCCAAGCGCAATACTTACACTTATTCCACGGTTTTGCAAGGTATTGTAAAAGACGATACCTATGTTAATTTTGCTTTGGTAATGGAAAAGGGCTCGCTTGAGGGTTATAATGACGCTATTTCCCTGACACCTTATTTTTCGGTTGGTGAACCTGCATCTGCCGGCGATTGGGTTGCTTTGACCCCTGCACCCAACAGTCCGTACATGATCAACGGTCTTACCACAAATCCGCTTTCCATGTTTGACCGTTGGGACTGTGCAAATGTGAACTATTCCAACAACAACTATGGACTGACCATTGACGATGTTCGTTTGTACGATACGAAGCTGACGCTTGATCAGATCGCGACCATCGTTCCCACTGCTGTAGCGGCAGGTGATTTTGATACCAATCCTCCTTCGGGCGGAAACGACGATACTCCTGCGGGTGGTAACGACGATACTCCTGCGGGTGGTAACGACGATACTCCTGCCGGCGGCAATGACAACACACCTTCGGGCGGCAACGAAACCAATGCGCCCGAGACGAAGGCTCCCGAAACCAATGCGCCCGACAACACGACGAAGAAGAGCGGATGCGCGTCCTCTGTTGGTGTTGGTAGTGTGCTGTTGATCGGTGCGCTTGGCGGTGTCGTTCTCATCAAAAAGAAAGAAAACAAATAATCAAACAAAAACAAACATAAGAAGGAGAAACACTATGAAAAAATTGTTATCCCTGTCATTATGCGTTATTTTGTTACTCAATTTGCTTGTAGTCGGTGTGATTCCAACATATGCCGAAACTCCCGTAAACCTTGACGATCATTTGGTTGTTCACTATGATTTTAAGGGCGCAACCGTTGCCGAGGCTCTTACGGATAAGGCACCCACGAGAGATGGATCAGTGGCAGATAATCTCGTGGCTAAAACAATCTACAATACTGAAACCGAAGCTTCTGAAAAGGCTGTTGGCTCCGATGCTTTTAATGCAGCATTTTCGGTTGATCCTGTCAGTGGCACAGTGACCAACTTAACACAAAAGGCAAGCCTGCAGGCGGCAACTTCTACGGATGTTCAAAAGATTTACAATAAAGATGGACTAACGGATGGATCAACTTTATTTTTCCGCTTCAAGGTAAAGGATTTAACCGCGACAGGTTTGAATACATATCTTTTGAATATGTTTGCAAATGGTAGCGGTGGACGTATGATTGCATTGTGTGCTGACACTACCGGAAACATTTATGCTTGTACTGGCGCTAATTCAGCAAAGGGTTCGACTGTGTACAAGATGCTTACTAACGATGGCACTAAGCTTGTTATGAATGATACTTATATCAATTTTGCAATCACTATAAAGCAACAAGATGCAACGAATAATTTAGTAGGATATACTTCATTTTTCTCGGTGGGCGTTCCTACAAAGGTAGAGGATTGGTGTACTTTTGCTACATACGATAATGTAAAATTTCGTACAGACGTATATGAAAGCGTTCCTTTTTCCATGTTTGACGTTCCTTATTGCAGTACTTCTGCAAATACAGGCTTGACCCTTGACGACGTTCGTTTGTACGATACTGTTTTGACCAAGGATCAACTTTCTACAATGTTTGTGGATAGCTTGAAGAAGGATTCTTTCGATATTGGATTTTCTATGCTAGAAGGCGCAAGAATCCGTTTGAACGAGGTAACGGGAATCCGGTTTGAGTCCACGGTCGATGCTGCTACCTACAATGCACTGGTTGCGACCTATGGCGCTGAAAACGTAAAGTTTGGTACGCTGATCGCTCCCGAGTCCTATTACACCGAGGCGGGCGCAATGACTTTTGAGGCACTTGAAAAGCTGGATAAGACAGTTAAATATCTGAAGGTCGAAGCCGGCGCTTTCTATAAGACGGGTAATACGGTCAACACCATTGCCGGATCGATTGCGAAGATTGCCGAAAAGAATTACAAAGCGAATTATACCGCAGTCGGCTATATTGAGATCACGGTGGGTGAGGATATCTTCTACCTTTACGCGGATGCTCCGCAAACACGCTCGATCGCTCAAGTTGCAGAGGCCGCTGTGAATGACAGAAGCACAGAAAAAGGCGGAGAATATCAGTATGAAATCGCTGATGACAACGCAAAGGGCGCTTACAGCCCCTATGATAAGGATCAGATTGATCTTCTCAAAACCTTTTATTAAAGGTTCGACGTTTCAGGAAGGAGAATAATATATGAAACAGTATGAAGCAATAACTGTGGAAATTATTTCGATTGAAGTAACAGACATCATTCGGACATCCGGTGATCCTTATCTGCCTGAACCCACAGAGTGGGTTGCCCCCTAATTGGTGATAATTTGACTACGGTTGGGAAGTATCTGTACGGCTACTTCCCAACTTTTGAAGTATGAAACAGCATAGGAAAATGTTCCATATAACAAGAGGAGAAATGTGTACATGAGATTAAAAAAATTTCTTTGCTGGATGTTAGTATTAATTTTTGTTGGAAGCGCGTGGACTTCCTGCTCATCGGAAAAAGAGTCGGAAAACAACACTACTGAGCAAATTACGGAAGCTGTCACGGGAAAGGATGAGGATGGTATGAAATATACGATGGTTTCACTAACGGATTCTGGATTGGAAATTTCGGCATCCTTTGACGTAAACGGCAATATCTGTTCCTTGCCATATACGCGTGATGATTTTGCCGAGGTCGCAGAGACCTTTGCTGAAATGGGGATCAGCCGTGTTTACGCGGTAACGTCCCGTCCGGGTATCGTAGGCTCAAGCTCTGCACCCAATCAGTGGAATGATCCCGGTGACAACGCAAGCCAAACAGGCGCGTCCATTATTCAAAGCGGAGACCCAAACTTTGAGTTCGTTTATGCCTGTCATAAGGTTGGACTTGAGATCATTGCCGTGTTCAAACCGTATGAAGGCGGTGGTGTCAGCAAGGGCGTTGACGCGGATCTTTCCAATACTCTTTATTACGAAGAAGCAATGAGCGAGTATTGGACGGGATACGATACCTTTATTTCCTCTCATCCCGAAATGCGGTTGATACGCAAGTCGGATCCCCAAGAGGAAGCGATCGTCAACGATACGATCACAAAAATTGAAGCCGCGTTTATGCTGGATGCCTATTCTTATAAAACGTGGTGGAGACGTAACAAAACTTCGCCAACCATCAATAATTGGGAAGTGAACAAAACTCCCATCAAGCTTTACGTCAGCAAAAATAACGTAGACTATATTGAGTATCCCGGCTCGTATGAGGTCAAATTCACAGTTGAAAATCGGAAATATTTAGATGAAAATGGTTGGGCATTGTTTGACGGAATGTCGAGATGCTCCGTAGCAACAATCGAGGGAATCGAAATTTCTTCCGAGTATCAATGCTTTGCTTTGGTGATGGAAGACAATACCAATCGCACGATCATCGCGCAATCGATGATTCGGGCGTTTAATGCCAAGGGCGAGGAGTTGCCCACCACCATAGGTCCTTACGTAAGATACAAAAAAGGTGAATATACCATTCCCAAAGACTTTATTTGGGGGGATGAAAGAACGATAGCAGGCAGTGCCCCCGAAGCCTTGAAATATTTTGAATCATGGGGATTCGATTTTGATTATTGCAGTACCGGAGTCAATCACAGTCTTAAATTCAACAATGCTTACGTTTACGGTGTGGCGCGCGGACATTTCCAATATGCCAAGGGTACGCTTTGTGAGGTCTATCCCGAGGTGCGTCAAGCTTGGCTTGACGAAGTACAGTCCTATTTAATCATGGGATACGACGGAATAGAGATCCGTTTGCAGAATCATTCGTTTATGATTTCAGATTATGCTTATTACGGATTTAATGAGCCTATTATTCAAAAATATATTGAGTTATATGGGCAAGATCCGGCTCTCTCCGATACGGTTTCAAAAGAAGTGGCGTACCGTATCGCCTTGATACGCGGGGATGCGTTTATGGAGTTTTGCACCGCGGCCGCAGAAATGACACATGCCGCCGGAAAGCTTTTTGGATTCCATATGCGTTCCGGAATGTTAGATTCCGAAATGGATAAGGTGATGAATACTACGCTACACAAATGCTTTGATACCTCTCAACCCAAATTTGTAATCAGAGATTGGAAAGCTGTTGTTGATCTTTGTGATACCATTACGATCAAAGAGTGCTTTGCAAATGAATACGACGGTTCTTTGAATCGCGAATTGACCGAATATGCCCAAGCTAATGGAATCAAAGTATGGGTTTCGGCTTACACACAGCAGACAGCATACTTGGATGAAGATGGTGTTCAGGTTGGAGAATGTAATTCTGTATTTTTTAACGCCGTTGGAAAGGATGAGAACGTAGACGGTATTCAGTTATACGAGTGGGATCCCACTGGCGTTCGGTTTAAGTATTCGTTCAATAAAATTCAAAAGGAACAGAATTACATACCGAGAGAGGTGAATGACAAATGACAAAAAATAATGTTTTAAAAAAGAGCATTCGCTGGGTTTGTTTGATAATGGGGGGGATACTACTGATGATGAGTGTAGGTTGCAAAAAAGATCAAAAGCCGGCAGATACGCCAACCGAAAAAAACGGGTATCTGATCATTGATATTGCCAAGGAAGCATCGTCCCAAGCTCATACCTTTGAGACCATTCAGGCACTGATGGATTCCTATGCGCAGGCAGGGGTGACCGAGGTCTGCTTTGAGCCAATTCCCGACACCTATGCCGTAACCGAAAGCTGTCAGGGGGCGGTGGTTTGTGATGCTTCGATTCAAAGTGATCATATGCACCGTACGGTACATGCTGTGTTTGATCCCAATCTTGTCTTTATTCAAGCAGCAAAAAAACTCGGCATGAAGGTAACAGTGATGTATCACCCATACGAGGGTGGCGGAAGTGTTACCATTCCCGCTGATGCCAAGGCACAGTTTAGCATGGCAAGTGTTACGGGGGTTGGGGGAACGGCTTCCTTCTGTGCCGGTGAGATCGCTCAATCCAAAACCCAACTGATCAGCTCGATCCAAGCAGAGAATCCCAAATTGATTGGGAAGGGTACAACAAGTGTTTTAGAGGTCGTCTTTGTTGACGAGGCTGTTCAAAATCGTGTTTCCCAGCATGAGATCGCAACTATTGCATCCGATACGAATGCAGAGATCAAGCCGATTCTATGGTGTTCGTCAGGTAATACCAACTATGAGCGAGTGAGCAACCCTTCTTTTAAGGTTACCACTGAGCGTCGTCAGATTACCGATGCAAATGGGAATGATTTGGGCGAAAAAAGCTGCCGCGTTTTGAAAATTGATATTTCCTCTTATTCAAGCAGTAAATATTATGCGGTTGCATTTGAAAACGGAAACAACCTATACACGCTTCCTTTTTCGATGATCAATATTTACGATAAGAGCGGAACGGTGATCAGCACGACAAAGGCTGTTTACACACGTAATCCGAACTCCGATGCGCTTTTAAACGCTCAAAAGGTTCCAAACGATTATATTTGGGGTACGGAGCGTATGCCGATTGCCACAACCGATTCCACATCGCTTTCAACATTTCCCGCATGGGGCTTTGAGTTCCAATACGGGGGGATTGGGTCGGATTGGGGAGACGGTTGGCACAACGCGTACGTTTACGGAATCGCCACGGGTGTACAAAGCTCTCTGTGCGGTAATCTTTGTGAGGGCTTTGAATCGGTTCGGGAATATTGGCTTGGACAGGTCGATCGTTTCTATGCCAAAGGTGCTGATTGTGTGATTATCAGCTTGCAAAATTGCGGAGGCATGGTTTACAACTATACCGATTTTGGTTATAATTATACGTATGCCAAGGAGTTTAAGCAAAAATACGGTATTGACATTTTGACAGAGAATTTTGATTACATGAAGCTGATGGAGCATCGTGGCTCTTATTTCCTTGAATTTTTGAGATCGGTCGATCAAATCGCCGAACAAAATCAAAAAGAGTGGGGGATTGAGCTGTTCTCCTCGTTTGAAAAACCAACGCTCGATGACGATTTAAACGGCTTGTGTCACTTTAAAATGCCAAAGCTGGTATTTGATTGGCAGGAAGCTGTACGCTTGTGTGATACGGTATTGATCGGAGACTATCAATACGGTACTTACGATACAACAACCGCAGCAGCTATTCGCATGTTTGCTGTAGAACAAAACAAGACGGTTGCTATTATGGCTTATTCTGAATGCGGCGCAAATACGTCGTATTTGGAATCGGTATGGTCGGATTCTTATATTCATTCTGTATTTATCGATTCAAAGGATGTTTATTTCGCAACGCTTAATGGAACGGCAAAATAAAAAAATAAGGAGTATTAAGTATGAAAAGATTTTTTATTCTAATGATGGCATTGTGTATTTTGGTTGCCTCCATTGCTTCCTGCAATGGTGGAGGTTCTAACACGGAAACAACTGATACAACAACTACGAATAATGTCGAAACGCAGGATCCCGAACTGCTTCTGTTTCCCAATAAGGATTTGGGAGGGGAAGAAATCAACGTTTTGATGAGTACAGAGATGCAGCAATATTGCTATGCAGAGGAATACGGCGTGAATTTGATTTCGGATGCGGTATATGAAAGCTATCTCGCCATTGAAGAAAAATACAATGTAGACTTCCTTTTGGATTTTGAAAGTAGTCAAGGAAAAAATACTGCAAGATTTAATTTAAAGATTCAAAATGGTATTTCTGCCGGTAAAGCTGGTTATGATTTGATCATGGGACAAATGCACAGTGTTGGTTTGGCTCTGAATGGGTGCTATCGAAATCTTGCAAAGACGGAGTATTTGAATCTGGATGCTGATTACTATTATCAAAGCATCAATGATTCGGCAACGATTGAGGGGCAGCTTTACGCAGTAGCGGGCGCATATAATATGGATAAGGTTTCCATGTCTATTGTTTGTTTCTTTAACAAATCCTTGCATGAGAGCATTTTTAGTGGAACAGAGTATGAGGATTTGTACGATTTGGTAGAGGACAAAAAATGGACTTATGAAACATTGGATAAGATGACGTTAGCTGTTCAAAGTGAAAATGGAGACGGTGAGTGGAATGAGCAGGATCGCTATGGTTTAATAGGCGTTGGCACTGGTGTGGCTGCATTGGTTGGTTCTGGTGTGGTTGCGGTTACCAAAAACGCCGACGAAGAGTACTCGATCAGTTTTTACAATGATCATTTGACTACGGTATATAGTGCTTATTCCAATCTTTTTGCTAAAGATTACATAAAGGTGGATGGTACGTATGATCAGGAGGTCATCTTCACGTCCGGAAACTCCTTGTTCTATTCTTCTCACGTGAATCGTTTGGGTGTGATGAACGGTTCGGTAAGCTTCAAAATCGGTGTTCTTCCGTTCCCTATGTACAACGAGGCACAAAATGAATACAGAACCCATGTAAATCGTTCTGAAATGATCTTTGTTCCAATGAATGCCGACCTTGAAATTTCCTGTACGATTATGGAGTATATGAATTATTTGTTCTTAAAGGATGTAGTACCTGCATATTGGGACCAGTCTATGACTAGCAGATTTGCTGCCGATCCGATTGATGCCGAGATGTTGGAATTGTCAAGAGCAAGTGTATTCGAGGATTTTGGCATCACCTATACGAGTATGTTGGATTATTTTTATGCTGCAGCCGGACAAAATTTGATGACAGGTGTAGAACTGACTGGTTGGTGGAACGGTATTGAATCAACCATAAGTGCGAAATTGGGAGGTCTTGTTACAAATTATAAAGAATTGGCGACCTTAAATTATTGAGAAAATTCACTTGAGAAAGATGTGCGTTTATGAGAATTATAAAATATAGCAAAGAGTATATCTATAATCTAAAAAATGCGCCAACACCTGAAGCGCACGCATCCACCGTATTAAGGCTTAAAAATGGGGATTTGCTTGCCGCCTGGTTTGGTGGAACAAAGGAAGGCGAACCAGATGTGCGGATTTGGGTATCACGCCGCCGAAGAAATGTTTGGAAAAAACCGGTTCAAATTCAGGACGATATTCCTTACACACATTGGAATCCCGTATTGTTTGAGACTAAGAGTGGTGAGATCCTATTGTTTTACAAATCTGGTTCCGATAAAATAGCAACGTGGAAGACTTATCTGGTTACTTCAAACGATGGTGGAGAAACTTTCAGTCCCCAAAGAGAATTGGTTTTGGGTGATGTGGGGGGACGAGGTCCCGTAAAAAACAAACCCATTTATTTATCGGATGGCACTTTGATCGCGCCTGCTTCCATTGAGCTTGAAGCTGAAACCAATTGGTATCCCATCGTTGACCTTTCGTATGATGATGGGAAGACTTGGGAACTTGTAAAAATTCCTTTACCCAACAAACCGGATCTTGCTGTGATCCAACCCACTCTTTGGGAATCCGAACAGGGTGTGGTTCATGCTATGATGCGTACAAAACATGAACAGGTTTGGCGCAGTGATTCAATGGATTATGGCAAAACGTGGTGTATGGCTTATCCAACCGATATTCCAAACAATAATAGCGGATTGGACGTTGCACGCCTTTCTGATGGAACTCTTGCATTGGTGAGTAATCCTGTAACGAAGCGTCGCCACCCGTTGACATTAGCTTTTTCAAAAGATAATGGAAAAAGTTTTCAAAAGGTGTTAACATTAGAAGATGACGTTGGCGAATTTTCATACCCTGCCATCATAGCAACACAAGACAAATTGTATATTACGTATACTTACAATCGAAAAGGAATCGCGTTTTTCGAGATCTGTCTTGCCGACGAATAAATTTACTTCACCGCACAAGATCGAATCTCTTAAAGCTTCGGTGTTGTGCGGTGAATTGTCAAGAAAGAGATGAATTTATGGAAAAATTAGTTGTTTTTTGCGAAACGTTAAAGAACCCACTTGGAATTGACAATCCAAAACCTCGCTTTTCATGGCGCATGGAGGGAGCTGTTGTTTGTTCTCCGCAACAAAAATATCAGATTCGTGTATATGACAAAGATAACTGTGTGTGGGATAGTGGTGTTCGATTCGATTGCAAATCAATTGCTGTACTGTATGAGGGGAAAGCATTGAAAAGCTTTACTTCATATCGTTATGAGGTGGCGTGCACCTTGGTCAATGGGGCGTATTATATTGCTGAAGGCAGTTTTGAAACCGCCATTCTTTCTGAGAACGAATGGAAAGGATGCTTTTTAGCATATCCAAAATATCAAAAGCGTCAATCTCCCGTATTTGTTTCCGACATGAAACTAAATGGGAAGATTAAGTGCTGTCGCGCGTATTTCTGTGGCTTAGGTTACGGAGAACTTTACATCAACGGTCATAAAACCGACAATAGCGTTTTGGATCCCGGCTGGACAGATTATACCCAAAGGGTGTTGTACCGTACCTTTGATATAACCGATTGGGTGGAAGAAGGAACAAATAGAATCAGAGTTTTGTTAGCCGATGGTTGGATGGCTCACAATCATAGATATTTTCGTCCCAAGCCGCCGTTGCCATGGTATCATGAGCCTTGTTTTTTGCTGAATATTCGAATAACCTATGAGGATGGTAAGATTGAGACTTTTGTCCCCGATTTAAGTAATTGCCGTGTCAACACAAGTGAAATTCTTTCACAAAATGTATTCGATGGAGAAGAATACAGCGCTGTTCGCGCAGAAGAATTAGCACAAATGGAGGCTGAGCCACTTCGCGAGGAAGACGGTTGGATTGCGCCTCGTGTTACCGAAATCGGAGGAACTCTTCATGCGCAAATTATGCCACCGATTTGCGAAACGGAGATTATAAAACCAATCAGAATTGCGTCGATCGATGCCTCTACCTATGTGGTGGATATGGGAATCAATTTTTCGGGATATGCACGCATTACTCTCTTGGGAGAACGTGATAGTAGCGTACAGATGCGCTATTCCGAGCTTGCGAATGAAGACGACACGATCAATCAAGTCAATTTGCGGTTCGCGCAGTGTTGTGATACATACCATGTTTTGGGTAAAGAACAGGAGGTTTGGTCTCCTCGCTTTACTTATCGTGGATATCGTTTTTTGGAAATTAAAATTTCAGGAAAAGTGCAAATATTGGATGTGGTTGGCGTGCGTGTCAATACTGCAATGGAGCGCATCGGAGAATTTTCTTGCGACAATGATCTCATCAACCGTATTTATCGCATGTTGATCAACACGGAAATGAACAACGTCCATTCTGTGCCTACGGATTGTCCTCAACGTGATGAGCGACTTGGATGGATGAATGATAATACCATGAGACTGGAACAATTGTTTATGAATTTTGATTCGCAGTTGTTTTATGAAAAGTGGTTTCACGACATTCTTGATCTTCAGAAAAAACTGAATACGGGAGCGGTTGCCGATTCTTGCCCATATTACTATGGTATGTCTCCGGCTCGTTGGAATACGTCGGTGTTTATTACACTTCCGTACTTTACATATCGCTATTTTGGAGATGATCAACTGATTCGTCAACATTGGGATCAGATCCTTTGGTATATGCAGTATCAAAAAAGCAAGATAAAGGAGAATGGATTGTTTGATGACTACTTTGTTGGAGAGTGGTGTCCGCCGTTGAGTGAAAGTATTTTAACCGATTCACAAAGTGCTTTTGCTAAAAATATTCGTAATCAACTTGCCACAGGTTGCTTTTATATTATGGAGTGTTTGCTCTGTTGTAAAATGGCAGCTGTTATGGAAGATACGAAGAGCGTGGAAATGTTTAAATCCTCAATAGAGCAGATGAAAAACGCAATCAACGCGCAATTCTTTGATTACAAAAAAGGCTGTTATATCCCCAAATGTCAAGGAAATCAAATCTTTCCGTTGTTTCTCAAAATAACCCCCAATGGGTATGAAAAACAGGTTGAGCAAGCTTTTCTTTCTTGCATTAACGATGATTCGTACCACATTACCACAGGTAGCCATATGACTCGCTTTTTGTTTGAGGTTCTGGATCTGTTGGATGCCAATGACGTGGCGGTACGGATGTTAAATGTTAAGACGTATCCAAGCTTTGGATATATGATAGAAAACGGTGCAACCTCTTTGTGGGAGCGTTGGGAAAAGAATCTCGGATTTATGACCTCTCACGATCATCCCATGACCGGGGGCTTTGGCGTTTGGTTTTTCAAATCTCTTGGAGGTTTGCGTCTCGGTACGAATGAAGACGGTGAAGTGTTCCAAATTCGTCCGAGTGTTCCAAACGGATTGCAGTATGTCAATTGCCATCGCAAATTCCGAAACGGCGATCTGCTTAGTAATTGGAGACGGGTTGGCAGTGAGATTCATTTTGACATCCAAGTTCCTTGGAATACTCCGGCGGAAATTTTGATTCCCAAGTTGGGACGTCGGGTTTGTGATGTTCTGGTGAACGGGCGAGCTGCGACAAAGGAGATGCAATTTGCAGAAACTGAAACACATTTTACATGGAAGGTGAACTCCGGATATTGGCATATCGAGTTAAGAACTCCGAAAACGGAAAGGATATGATAAAACATGATTGAACACTTTGATTTTGTGGGAGCAGATGAGCGTGTCAAAAAATATATTCTGCCTAAAAAAGTGCTTGCAGTCGGTGGTAATGTATGTGATACTGATAACTTGCTTTTGAAAAAATCCCTACAGATTGGATTTTTACAAGATGGGTTAACCATTCTAAAAAACACAGAAGAGGGGGAACGAGCATGGATTCTATTGGATTTTGGCTGTGAATTTCATGGTGGAATTCGGATTATGACCTCTCAAATCAAGCCTTCAAAATCGCCGTTGAGAGTTCGATTAACCTTTGGTGAATCTGTAGGAGAAGCACTTTCCAATATTGGGCAAAGCTATGCAGGAAACGATCATTCCCCGCGCGATTTTGAAGTGTGTGTGTCGCAATGGAGTGATTTGGAATTTGGACAGACCGGTTTTCGATTTGTTCGCATCGAGTTGTTAGATCGTGTGGCGGAGTGGAAAATCAAGTCAATTCATGGTGTATTTGTATATCGCGACTTGCCATATATTGGAAGCTTTGAATGTAGTGACAAACGCTTAAACGAAATCTATAATACCGCAGCATATACCTGTCATTTAAATATGCAGACTATGCTGTGGGATGGCATCAAGCGTGATCGTTTGGTGTGGGTAGGTGACACTCATCCCGAGATGTTAGCAATCAAAACTTTGTTTGGAAGACATTCGATCGTAGAGGAAAACCTACGGTTCAGCCGCGATGAAACCCCACTGCCGGGATGGATGAATCATCTGATTTCCTATTCCTTCTGGTGGTTGATCTTGCTGTATGATTGGTGTTATTCAGTAGATGATTTTTCACTTGCCGAAGAAAGCAGTGACTATATTCAGGGGCTGTTAGAGCAGATCCTATCTAATATTGATTCAAGTGGAAATCACAATTTTCCAGATTATTTTTTAGATTGGAACACGCGTGGGAAAACCGAGGCAAAGGCAGGCGTTCACGCTTTGATGTATTTGGCTTTGCGCGCAGGAGAGCTGTTGTGCTTGCGCGTAGGTGCAAATGATCTTGCAAATCGTTGTAGCGAAACAATGAAGCTTTTGAAAAAAAACATCCCCGATCCCGGCAACAGTACGGAGGCAAACTCGTTGTTGCTTTTTGGAAATCTTGGAGATACGTTCCATGCTGTAAAAACCTTACTTGAAAACGGTGCCGACGGAATGTCAACGCTGTTAAGTTACTATACCTTGACCGCATTGGCAAACAATGGGCAGGTCGATGCGGCCATTCATATGTTGAAAACATATTATGGCGGTATGCTGGATATGGGGGCTACTACTTTTTGGGAAAACTTTCATATGTATTGGACAAAAAACAGTACTCGAATCGATGCTTTTCCCGAAGAAGGAAAGTTTGATGTTCACGGCGCTTTTGGCGAGCATTGCTACAAGGGGTTCCGTCACAGCTTGTGCCACGGCTGGTCAGCAGGGCCAGTAGCCTTTCTTGCGGAGCAGATATTGGGAATCCGTGTAACCGAAGCTGGTGGGGCGCATATCCATCTGTCTCCCAATTTGTCCGGATTAGAATATGCAAAAGGATCCTATCCCACCAAATACGGCAAGGTGGAGGTTGCATATGAGAAAATGGGAGAACGAATTGTTTTAACGCATTTAAAAGCCCCTAAGCAATGTGGCTTATCAATGGATCAAGGTATTAAGATTGGTACGTTAAATGATAATATGAAAGAGGAAACAATATGAACTTTCAAGTACAAAGCGGCGTATATCCGACGATGATCACGCCGTATAAAAAGAGCGGAGAGATCGACTATGAAACGGTTGAGATATTGGTAGAGTGGTATTGGAATGAGGGGTGTGACGGTATTTTTGCTGCTTGCCAATCCAGCGAGATCATGTTCCTGACGCTCGACGAGCGTGTAAAGCTGACGAGAACCGTTATCGCCAAGGCAAAAGAATTGGCGGCAAAGGATACCTCACGCAAACCGATGCAGATCGTTGCATCGGGACATATTTCCGACGCGTTTGAGGATCAGGTCAAAGAACTCAACGCCATCGCGGCAGAAAAGCCCGATGC
>JAGANE010000332.1 GCA_017624395.1 Clostridia bacterium | reverse complement strand
GGGGGAAGCTTTTCTCTGAAAAGTTCCCCCACGAAAAAACGCGTCCCCATCGAATATTCAATGAAAGGAAACGAAAAAAATGAGCAGGAAATTGAGCATGAAGATATACTTTGAGGACGAGCAGGACAAGCTTGCGGTGACGTACAAGCTAAAGATGCTGATCCGTCGCGCAGTGGAGGCGGTATTGGATTACGAGCAATACGGCAACCCATGTGAGGTATCGGTAACCTTTACGGACAACGCAGGGATCCACGAGCTGAACAAAAAATTCAGGGGGATCGACCGTCCCACCGACGTGCTTTCGTTTCCGCTGTTTGACTTTGCGGGGGAGAGCGAGGAGCCGCCCGTAGACGATTTTAAGGGCATGCTTGGCGACATTGTTCTTTCCTTGGAGCAGGCTGCGGTGCAGGCGGAGGAATACGGACACAGCTTTGCGCGCGAGGCGGCATTTTTGACGGTTCATTCCATGCTACATCTGTTGGGCTACGATCACGAGACGGGCGAGGAGGACGAGCAGGATATGCGCCGCAGACAAAGCGAGATCATGGAAATTCTCGGACTTGGCGTAAAGTCGTAAAATGCAAAGAACGTGAAAAGAACATAAGGAGAAGAATATGAGCAACTGGAGAAAGAAATACGGGGAAGTAGATCCGCGTGACCGCGTGACAACCGCGGGAAAGACCGAGACCTTTGCATCGCGCAACGTGCGATTGATCACGTTTTTGATCACGCTGGGGGTGTTTTTGGCAGTCTTTTTGCCAATCGCTTACATGGAAGCGCGGGAGTACTTCCGTCAGGGTGAGGACACGCGTCCCAAAATGACGACCTACGATCTTGTCGTGCTTTCGGAGCAGCCCGAAATCCGCGTTGAACAGCTGCGAAAGTTTGCCTGCGAGGAAAAAAAGCAGTCGGGGCAAAACTTTGTGCTGATCACCATTGAGATCGATCCGCATTACACCGTGATGGCAAGCGCCGATACCGCCACGGGCGTGGTGGGCTACTGCCACGTGTTGAATAACGAAACCAACGACGATTTGGACGTTCTCACCGACGACCTGCGCGCTTATTTTGGCGTGTAACAGCATTTTTGACGGGATACGAGGACGCGGCTTTTTATCAGAAAACTTTTGAGTAAAAAAACACGTCGTAAACGCCGTGTTAAAAGCGGAAAAGCCGCTTCCCACGAAACCGCGTTCCCGTGCGCCCCATTTTATTACAAAAAGAAAAGGATCACAAATGAAAAGAACAGGATTTATCGCCATCGTAGGGCGACCCAACGTAGGAAAATCGACGCTGCTCAACAGTATTTTAGGAGAGCGGATTGCTATTGTATCCTCCAAGCCGCAGACCACGCGCAACCGCATTGCGGGGATTGAAACACGCGGAGAGGATCAATTTGTATTTCTTGACACGCCCGGAATCTTCAAGCCCAAAAATTCGTTGGGCGACTTCATGGTCAAAACCGCAAACAGCACCATGCAGGACGGCGATGCCGTCATTCTGGTTGCCGACGCAAGCTACGCGCCGGGCGATGTGGAGCAGGGCGTGATCAAATATCTCAAGCAATCGGGCGTTCCGTGTATTCTTGCCTTGAACAAGGTGGATCTTTGCCGCCGCGAAAAGCTTGCCGAAACGATCACGGCTTACGCCGCACTGCACGACTTTTTTGCCGTCGTTCCGATCTCTGCCAAAAAAGGGAAGTACGTGGGCGATCTTTTGGACGAGTGCGCAAAGCTGCTCCATGAGGGCGAGTGGTTTTACGACGAGGACGAGATCACCGATCAGCCGCAAAGACAGATTGCCGCAGAGGTCATTCGCGAAAAGATCCTGCGCACCCTTGATAAGGAGATCCCCCACGGCGTTGCGGTGGTGATCGAAGAATATACCGTTGATGGCGGGCTTGTCAGCATCCGTGCCGAGATTTTTTGCGAAAAGGCATCGCATAAGGGGATCCTTGTCGGTAAGGACGGCGAAACCCTTAAGCGCATCGGCTCCTACGCCCGCGATGACCTTGAAAAAATGCTCGACGCCAAGGTCTACCTCAACCTCTGGGTTAAAGTCAAAGAAAATTGGCGCGACAGCCAAACGCAAGTCCTTAATTTCGGCTACTCCGAAGATTAATTTTGGGGATGCGGTTTTTTGTGGGGAACTTTTGAAAAAGTTCCCCACACCCCTCAAAACTTTTAACGCATTTTTTATATTGATTAAAACTGTAACTGCTCT
>JAGANE010000331.1 GCA_017624395.1 Clostridia bacterium | reverse complement strand
CCAAAATCCTTCTACAACGTGGATCGGTGGAGTGAAGATGATTTCGCTTTCCGATCTGCTTGCAAGCGGCGCGGTAACGGCGGCGAGTTACGATGCCGGAGCGATCCGACTGACTCCCGCTATTAATTCTACCATCAATCTGCTTAAGGATAACTATCTGCTTTCTTCCAATTATAATCTCATGTACTATCGGAGCAGGACATCGTATGTGATAGCCGACAACGAGAATGGTACGTGGGTTTATTCTGCTGAATCGAATAATTACGATGGAAATGCTGGTATTTTCCGTATGATCCTTGACATATATCAGCAGTACGGCGCAGGTACTTATCAGCTTAAGTTTGAGTATAAATCCAACGTACAATTGACGGTTGCGTTAGGGAAAGATCATAATTTTGTTTCTGTCGGGACTGAAAATAGTAAAAGTACCTATACCTCCAATAAAATTTCCTTTACGTTAACTGATGATCCCTCCGAATTGCAGCAATTAGCACTTTGCTTTAAAATTCCTGTAAAAGAAGGATGGCTTTGGGAGGACGATGAACCCGGTACGTTGAGTATTCGAAATATTAGTCTTGTAAAAACAAACTAAGACAAATATTTGCGAAAATTTGATTTACAAAAAGATCAAGAAAGGATAGTTTTTATGAAAAAAAGTTGGATAACATCGATATTGTCGCTTTTGTTAGTGCTGACAACTTTGGTTAGTTGTACTCCTGCGATATCGGATAATCCTTTTTACGTAGAAGGCGCGCGGCTTCAAAACTCCGAAAAACCGGAAATTGTGTTTGTGGCGTACTTGGAAAAGGGCTTGTATAAGTTGACTTACGGTGAAAATGCTAATTTTGGGATTTTGACCGCTCGGAAAGACCAACTTCCTAAAGATGCTGAGCTTACTATGGAAAATGGCACGGTTGTTCCTGCAACGGCACTGTTGGAGGAGACAAAGTCGTATTGCAAATTTAGTGCAGCGATCACGGATCTGTCGGCAGAGTCTTACGGTGATGAGTTGATTGCGCGCGCTTACGTGGAAGTTGACGGTACGGTGCATTATTCCGAGACGATTTCCCGTACCATGATACAGGTGGCGGAAGAGATTTTGGAGAAAAATGAAAACGCTGATGATGTTGCCCTTGCACAAGCAGTGGTGGATAAATACCGAGCGGCGGGAGGCGCTTCGTCGGGGGAAAATCGATTGATCGTATATCCGGAATATCCCGAGCAGATTGAAAGAGATTACGAGTATAGCGTGACCGTGACGCAGGGTTCCAAAAGCGAGGAATTGGTAGTTTATAACCAAACCGAAGCGTTCTTCTATCAAAATCGATTTGATGGAGGAGACGTGAACCGCCGCTTCTGCGAGTTTGCTTTCTCGGGTGCAGCCGTTACGGTACACGTGAAGGTCAACCGTGATTTTGACACTTATGCAGTCGTGCCGACATCCAAAGGTTTTGCCTCGACCTATGCCGACGGTGTCATTTCGGTTACATTGAAGAAGCCCGAACAATTTTTGATCATTCTTGATGATGACGTAAACACTGCGCTTGCCGTGTTTGCGGATGCTCGAGAGACCGAAGTGCCCAAAAAGGACTATCCAAACACCATCTATGTAGAAGGATGGAATCAGATTACTTTCAATGAAACCGGTGCAAAACTCGAAAACGGTATTTTAACGATCGATAAGGAAGGTGTTCAGCTCTATATTGCTCCGGGAGCAGTATTGACCGCTCATGTGTTAACGACCAAAAATGCTGCCAGAGTTAAAATTTTTGGCAGAGGAGTGCTTCTTGATCCATCGTCACTGATTTATCATACGTCGGAACACGGTTTTGATAATGCTACAGCAACTTCTGAACACTTCGTGCGAATTCAGGGTTATTCCAGCACGGTTAAGGATGTTAAGCTCTTGGATGCCAGATGTTACAATTTGAATGTTGATCGTGGAAATTGCACGATACAAAACGTTAAGATCCTTTCCAGCATGATGACCACCGACGGCATTACCACCACGGCAGAGAACGGAACCGTGAAGGATTGCTTCGTTTACTGCGGTGACAACGCGCTTGTTACCCAGGTAGGTACAGGCTATAAGGGATATACCTTTAACAATATCACTGTTGGTACGAGCTGCTCTGCAATCTATCCGCAGTATGGGGTAAATTCTACGTTTTCCAATATTTACGTATTTCGTGCAGACGAGAGCTTGATTGCGATAAAGGAAGAGAGCGATCATGTCAAAAATCTCACCGTCAACAATCTCGACGCGTTGGATTGCGTGAAAACGCCGAGACTGTTCTATTCCGAGAAGCAGGGAAGTGCCGAAAAGGTGATAACGCTCAATAAGGTGCTGATGCGTTATACCACGGGTAGCCCGGGCGTTGGCACAACTCCGGGGACTTCCACGAATGCAAAGACACTGCTTGCTTTTGCGAGCAGCGCGGGCAGTAACTTTACGATCAAGGCTACCGATTTGTATGTTGGCGGAAACTTAATTACAAACAGAAATCAGATTGCGATTACAGGATCGTCATCACTCAAGCAGATCACCTTTACAAATACAACAAAAACGCCTACAGTGCTGTCGGGTAGCCGATTTGTGGCAAATTACACTTATTTGAGCAAGGTGATGTTGGGCTATCGTGAGTTATTCCTTGATGTCAAACCTATAAAATAGGGAGACGAATGGTACTTGCCTTACGGTGAAATTGCGTTGTATCTTGTCATAGCACCGCAAAATCCCGTTACAACGCAGATCGACGGCGTGGAAATGATCTCTCTTTCGGGGCTGCTTGCAAGCGGAGCAGTAACGGCGGCGAGCTACAATGCCGGAGCCATCCGATTGACCCCTGCCGTCGATTCCAACGTGAATCTGTTTAAGGACAATTATTTGCTTTCTTCCAATTATAATCTTTTGGATTATACCAGCAGGACAAAGTATATTGCAGCTAACAAAGAAAATGGCGAGTGGGTTTATACAACAGAATCGGTAAGCAATGACGGCGGTATCTTTCGTATGATCCTTGACGTTTACAAGACTTACGGTAAGGGAACCTACAAGGTTAAGTTTGATTATAAGGCTTCAGCTTCGTCCTTTTTCGTAGGAATTGGTGTTGACCACAGCGAGACCAAGTATATACAGAGCGTTTCCGGGGCTTCGTCAACCGAGTGGAAGACCGTAACGCTTACGTTTAAGCTTACGGATACCCCCACCGACGTGGAGCAAATGGCACTGTGGTTCTGGACATCGAACGGAAATACCATTTCTCTAAAAAATATCAGCATGACCAAAACAAGCTGATCATATCAAAACAGGCGGCAGTTCGATTTTGCGAAGTGCCGCCGATATTTTATTTGGAAAGGTGGAATCTTGGCGTTTCATTTGGCGTATAACCAACAAATTTTTTATAGGTTTTTGCAAAATAGGAGTCGTTTTGATAGCCACAGAGTTTAGCTATTTCACCGATTTTTTTGTTGGTGTGCATGATGTAGTGCTTTGCAGTGTAGCAACGCAGTCGGTTGAGGTGATCAACAATGCTGATTCCCGTTGTTTCTTTGAAGCAACGGCTCATGTGTGAAGATGAAATGCCAATCTTTTTTGCAATGTCATCAATAGAAAAATTTTCTGATAGATGCTGGTTCAGATAATCAAGTACTTTGCCGGAAATTACAAAATGAGTGTCATCTTGTATCTCAAGCTCGGTAAAATGATTTTTGACGTGTTTTTCCATAAAAAGCAGAAGAAACCTTTGAATTGCCAGCAGTTTAAATTGTTGGGTGAAGATGCGATCCTTATAATGTTCTTCAACAACATCTAAAAAAGACGATGTCAGCTCCTCATCTTGGATCAAAGGTTGCGGAATAAACATATTATAGGGAATTGCCAATGTTTGAAGGATAGAGGCGGCAATTTTAAGGCAATGAAATTTCCAACCGTCACCCTTGAAGGTGTGAACCTTGTTATGGTTGATTGCAACAATGTCCCCCGGCTTTGTGATGTAGATCTCATTTTCGATGTGAACTTCTACCGATCCCGAAACGGTATATACAAATTCCAATTCATTGTGCCAATTGGAAAGGTAATCGTGAATTTCGGAAGAGTAGTTTAAGTGAATTTGGTAAGGAACATTTTTATATTCTTGATCCGTATGCTCAAAATTGATAGTAGAGATTTCCGGGTCTGTTTGCTCGACAATGATAACAGAGTTCTGCCAATCTGTGTACTCAAAAGTGTTAGTAGATATTTCATGATCTGTGTGTTTGATTTTAATGATAGACATGATTCCCCCCCTCCCGATAGTATTATTATAACACAGAAATAGTGAATTATCAATAATTTTTTTGCTTTTTTGCGACTCAAGATTGTTATTTGTGCAAGTGCTATAAAAATAAAAACAAAATTTGTGAAATATGACAACAAGGACGAAATTCGAGCAGAATTGTGCTATAAATTGGCAGATATTTATCGTTTACAAAAAAAGAATTGTTTGCTATAATAAGGGTGTACCAGTAGAATAAAAAATAAGGAGGGATTATTATGAAAAAAATCACATCGATTCTATTGGCGTTGATGCTGATCTTGGGTGTATGCGGTAGCGCAATGCTCACGGTTGGCGCGGAAGAGGCAACATCCGATACGTGGGATGGAACCGCAAGCATTAAGTGGTATCTGGACGGAACCAATGCAGACGGCGCATATGAACTGAAAACTGCAGAGGATCTGGCAGGTCTGGCGTACTTGGTTGGTGCGTCCAACCCCGACGGGCTCTACACCGGCGTGTACCACCGTGCTGACGGAACCGTTGCGGGCTACGTTCCCGGAACCAAAGACACCGAGTACCAGGACAGCACTCGCATCCCCACTTCAACTGAAGGGTTGACAAGCGTAAACGGCGACACCTTTTTGGGCAAGACCGTATTGCTGACCGTTGACGTTGTTCTCAACGAGGGTAACGCGGCAGATTGGGCAACCACGGCACCTGCAAACATGTGGCAGCCGATTGGCGGTAACGTAGCCGGCGGAGGCAGAGGGGCATTTGACGGAACGTTTGACGGTCAAGGTCATACCGTAAGCGGACTGTACTACAAGCACACGGAATCTAAAATTTTGTTTGTCGGTTTGTTCGGCGCAACCGGACACCAGTTCCCCGCTACCATCCAAAATCTGAAGCTTACAAACTTCTATTTGTATAGCGCCAACACAGTTGGAGTGTTGGTTGGCCGTTCCAACAAAGGACTAACAGTGGACAACGTTCAAGTCAGCAACGGCATCGTTGAAACAAATGTGTCGAGTGCGAGTGCAATGATCGGCACGGTGTTTGGAGGTCCTGTCGCGATTCGACATTGTGCTGTTGAAGGTGTAAAGGTTCAGGGAACCAAGTACCTGGGCATTTTCACAGGTATGGTGGTTAGCCAGGATCTTGAGATTGCCGATTCCTATGTAAAGAACTCCTCTGTAAAGGGCGAAACGGAGATTGGCTTGGTTATCGGTCGTATTGCCGGCGGAAACATCACTATTCGTAACGTTTACGCAGTGGCAGAGATTGAGGCACTTGGCAACGAGGAAGAGGCTGAAACTGCTGCAGTAGGCTTGGTTTACGGTGTAGCAGGCGATGGCAACAAGCCTTCGGCGAAAGCGATTGAAGGATTCTTCCATGTCAGCACGGTTACCGGACCTGTTGTCAACGAAGAGTTTGTGGATATGACAACGCCTGTTGAGCTGACGCAGATCACGGGTGATGCCGCAAAGACCACGTTGACGGGCTTTGATTTTGAAACCGTTTGGAAGGCAGTAGAAGGTGATACGCCTGTAATTGAGCTTCGTGCGGGCACTGAAGGCGGCGGCAACGAGGACGAGGATGACGACTTCCTGCCCGAGGACGGCGGAAGCGAGGACGAGGATACCGGCAGCACCGGTAATACCGACAACGGCGGCACTACCAACAACGGTAACACCAACAACGAAACCAACGCACCCGAAACCAACGCTCCCACCGCCAACGAGGAAGAGAGCGGTTGCAGCAGCGTGGTTGGCTTTACAGGCTTTATGCTGGTTGCTCTTATTTCGGGCGCGGCAGTGATGCTGAAAAAAGAAAATTAATTTTAGAAAGGGATTTAACGCAATGAAAAAGAGAATTTTGAGTTTGTTCTTGACGACGGTTATGATTCTTTCTACTCTTGTAATCATTCCCGTTAGTGCAGCAGAAGCAGAAAACACTTTCGTTTATGATGAAGACACATACGCAAGCACTGATGAGTTCACAATTACCACTTGGGAAGATCTGGACGCTTTTGATAAGGTAATTGAGAGCGGAGTCTACTTCTCCGGAAAAACCGTAAAATTGGCTGGCGATATCACACTGCCCAGCGATTTTGGCGGTATTGGTATTAACAATGACGGCGCAAAGGGCTTTGGCGGCATTTTTTACGGTCAAGGTCACACCATCACCATGTCCGGACACACATTAGTAAATGAATGGGAAGGACAGTTGTTTGTTTTCACCCAGGACGGCGGAAACAGCGCAACAATTAAAGACCTCAACGTAGACGGAACTATGAATATACAGCAGAAGAACTATGGTTCTGTTTTGATTGGAAGACCTCTTACAAAAGAAGTGATCATTGAGAACGTTCATATCAGCGTTGATGTTTATTGCGAGAAACAAGTACAATGTTTTGGTGCTTTCATTTCAAACCTTCGTGGTGCCACCCAATATAACAATATTACCATAAAAGGCTGTATATATGATGGTACAGTAGCTTTTAATGCTATTACTGATTTGAATGGTGGTTTCATTGGCAATGTGCAGAATGGGGACGGAGCAAAGAACATAACGATTCAAGATTGCGTATATGCGGGAACTATGGCGTTCAACGCAGATGGCATGTGTGACGGCAACGGACTATTCATTGGACAAATACAAGCAAACACTGGTGAGAAAATCAATGTTGAAATCAAAGATTGCTACTCGATT
>JAGANE010000050.1 GCA_017624395.1 Clostridia bacterium | reverse complement strand
GCTTTCGATGCCTCCACTGCGCAAGCCTTTGAAAAAGCTTGACCAAAACTTTTATCAAAATGGCGTGCCTTTCATTGGTCTTTTCAGACTTGCTTCTTCTTGGCGATATGCTCGTCGCGTGCGCTGATTCTGCCTTCTGCCTTGATGTCGCCTGCCTTGGTCAATGCAAGCTTGGTCAGGAAGGGACCGACGATCTCATAAACCAATACGGCAAACAGCGTAATGTTGCGAACGATCACACCCTCGGGGCCAAGCTCAATGGCTTTGATCGCCATACCAAGCGCAACACCCGCCTGCGGGAGCAGGGTAATGCCGAGATATTTGATGATGTTGGGATCGCATTTGGTTGCCTTGGAGCTGATTTCCGCACCAAAGTATTTTCCCACCGAGCGCGAGAGGATGTAAACGATACCAATGATCACGATGGCAATATCCGCAAATACCGAAAGCTCCAGCTCCGCACCGCTGATGACGAAAAAGAGGATCAGGATGGGTGCCGTCCAACGGTCTGCGCGATCCATCAGCTCCTCGGAAACGTCGCAGAAGTTGCAGAACACCGTGCCCAGCATCATGCAGGCAAGGAGCGAGGAAAATCCAATGTGGATCGAGCCGACTTGAAAATTGAGGCAGGAGATCGCAACCGTCATCATGACAAAGGTGACCGAGACTGCCATTCGCTTTGAGCGGGAATGAAAGTATTTTTCGCAAAACGTAAACAACAGACCCATGATAAAGCCGAGCGCCAGGGAGAGAATGACCTCCAACAACGGCTCCAGAATGACCGAAAGAATGTCAACCGTTCCCGTGCTGAGTGACTTTGCAATTCCAAAGGAGATTGCAAAAACCACAAGACCGACGGCATCGTCCAGTGCAACGACGGGAAGCAGAATATCGGTGACAGGTCCCTTTGCCTTATACTGCTTGACGACCATCAGAGTTGCCGCAGGAGCGGTTGCGGTTGCAACGGCACCAAGAACGATAGCGGCGGAGAGGGAAAGCTTGTCGGGTATGAGCAGATGAAGACCGATCAAAACCACGTCCACGATCAATGTGGTAAACAGTGCTTGAAAGATACCGATCACGGTAGCCTGTTTGCCAATCTTTTTGAGCTGTGCCAGACGAAATTCGTTACCCATCGAAAAGGCAATAAAGCCAAGTGCGAGATCGGCAATGATTCCAAAGCTCTCGATCTGCTCTGTGGTAATGCCGATTCCCTCTATGCCAAGTGCGCCCAGCACAAAGGGACCAATCAGGATTCCCGCAACCAGATACGCAGTAACGGCGGGGAGCTTTACCAGCTTTGCAAGTCTTGACAGGAGCAATCCTGCCAAAAGTGCAATGGAAAGACTTAATAGGATACTTGCTGTGTGTGACATAAAAACGCCTTCCTTCAAATTGTTAGGTGAGATCAGGAACAAAAAATGCACAAGATGGCATATTTTGCATACAGGCTTGCATACCTGCCTTTTTTACACCGAATATATATTATACCACTTTTTTTCAAAATGTCTATATGTATTTTAAAAAATAAGTAAAAAAATAAAAATAATGTCAAAAAGCATAAAAAAACACACTTTTTATCTTGCTTTTTTGTCTTTAAAAGTTGCCATTTTGAGATCAAAAAGCAAATCCAACTTCTCAAAATGGCATATTGTGCGCCTCTTGCGGTATTCAATCAATTCTGTAAGTATGCTAAAATATAACTGCTTGAAGGGGCAAAAAAATGCTTTTTTAGGTGCTTTCACAACCCTTTTAAGGAGGCGTAAGTTTTATGAGAAAGAGATTCATATTGTTATTTCTGTTTATGGCACTGTTGCTGTCGGCTCTTTCGGGGCTTTGTACGGCATCGGCGGCAGGAGCCTCCGAGGATATGCTGCGCTTGTTTGACGCAAAGGTGTTTACCGCATCTGATGGGCTGTCGCTCAATTACAGAATTCATCTTCCCGAGGATTACAGTTCGGAAAAGGAATATCCCCTGATCCTGTTTATGCACGGCGCCGGTGCGCGGGGAAGCGACAACCAGACACAGCTGACGCAAGGAATTGCAAATGCCTTTTCCAATTCCAATTCACGCATACATGATTGCATCGTCATCGCTCCGCAGTGTCCGCTTGACAAAAAATGGGTCAACGTCACCACGTGGAACGATTGTAATTATTCCACCGATGCCATTCCCGAAACGCGGGAATTAAAGGCCGTGGTGGAGTTATTCCTCAAAACGCAGGCGGATTACAGTGTTGATACCGACCGTGTTTACTGCATGGGACTTTCCATGGGCGGCTTTGCCACGTGGGATCTTGCAGTCCGTCATCCCAATCTGTTTGCCGCAATCGTTCCAATCTGCGGTGGCGGAGATAACCGAAAGGCGGAGCTGCTCAAGGATCTCCCCATTTGGACGTTCCATGGAGATGCCGATCCCACCGTGCCGATCACGGGTACGACCAATATGGTAAACTCTCTTAAAAATGCGGGGAATACCAAGGTAAAATATACCATTCTTCAGGGTAGGGGACACGATATCTGGAACGATGTTTTTTCAAACGAGGCGGTTTTTATGTGGCTGTTGACACATAAGCTCTCCGCACGTCCGTCTGTCAAGGAGGAGACCACGGTGCCGCCGACGGTTACCGATACCACGCCCCAAACCACCCCCGTCACGGATCCCCCCGTTACCAATTCTTCCGAGACTGCTCCCACCGTTTCCGACGTTGGCAACGGTTGCCAAAGCAGTGCCGTCGCAGCATTTCCCGCGCTTGTTTTTTCTGCGGGAGCTTTGTTGACACTGAAAAAGAAACGGAATCTCCGTTGACAATTTTAAAAAGCGGTCGTTACTTCCTTTTGGATCGATTCGACCGCTTTTTGTTTCAAATGCCAAACATAAAATTAAATGATATTTTGAGGAGGTTCTCAAAATGGCACCTTTGCAAACGGTCTCCCACAGCGGAAATCCCATTGATATGACGTCTCTCTTTGGGGAGGGAAGCTTTACGGGGAGCAACGGCGTGCGGCTTGTCTATCGCTTGTTTTTACCAAATGGCTATGACGCTAAAAAGGAATACCCCCTGATTCTTTTTATGCATGGAGCGGGGGAACGCGGGACGGACAATCGGCAGCAGCTGCGCGGATTTGCCGAAGCGTTTCGGCACGAGGCATCTCCCATTTACCAATGTATCGTATTGGCGCCTCAATGTCCCTTGGACAAAAAATGGGTCAATGTCCCAAAATGGCATAATTATTCGGTGGACGAAATTGCGGAATCGGAGGAGATACAGGTAGTGCTTGAGTTGCTTGCGGCAACCCGATGCAGCTATCGCGTAGATCCCGATCGGGTATATTGTACGGGACTTTCCATGGGTGGCTTTGCCACGTGGGATATGTCTGTACGCCATCCCGAGCTGTTTTGTGCAATTGCCCCCGTTTGCGGCGGAGCGGATGACTCCTCAGCGGCGGTGTTGAAGGATCTGCCGATCTGGACCTTTCACGGAGATGAGGATCCCACGGTTCCCATTGAAGGAACCGAAAAAATGGTGCGTGCCCTGCGAGCGGCGGGAAACACAAGCGTCAGATACGACGTGCTGCAGGGGATGAGACACGATATTTGGAAGACCGTATACGCGCGCACGGAATTATTTACGTGGATGCTTTCTCAAAAGAGAAGCACCGTCAAAAATGAAAATACATAAATCTCATGGAAACGGAGAAAGAACATGCTATACAAAAAGAACGGAAAACAAAAATTGGAGCGGGAGCTGTTTGAGCATCCGACAAGTGAATATCGCGGCACGCCCTTTTGGGCATGGAACACCAAGCTGGAAAAGGGAGAGCTGTTGCGCCAGATCGACGAGATGAAGTCAATGGGCTTTGGCGGCTATCATATTCACTCGCGTGCGGGAATGGCAACCGAATATCTCGGACGCGATTTTATGGACATGGTCAAGCTTTGCAACGAAAAAGCAAAGCAGGAGGGCATGCTTACGTGGCTTTACGACGAGGATCGTTGGCCGTCGGGCTGTGCGGGCGGATTTGTCACGCGCAATCCCAAATACCGCCAAAAGTTCATTCTGTTCACGCAACATCAAAAGACCGATACCGTAGACCGTCAAACGGGCTACGAAACGGGTAAGCCCTATCTGCTTGCATCTTATGACGTCTCTCTCAATGCCGACGGAACGCTGAACCACTACAAGCGTATTTCGGAGGACGCAGTGGCAGCAGGAACAAAATGGTACGTTTACGTTTGCACGCCCGAGCTGACGGGACGTTATAACGGACAGACCTACGTAGATACGATGGACGAGGAGGCGATCGCCGAATTCTTGCGCATCACCTACGATGCTTACTACCGCGAGATCGGCAAGGATTTTGGCAAGTCCGTTCCCGCCATCTTTACCGATGAGCCGCAGTTTTGCCTGAAGCAAACGCTGGCGTTTGCCGAAAGTCAGCAGGAGATCACCCTGCCGTGGACGCATACCTTTGCAGAGAGCTTCAAGGAGACATACGGAACCGATCTTTTGGAGCATCTGCCGCAGCTGTTGTGGGATCTTCCTAACGGTAAGCCCTCACGTGTACGCGTTTGCTATCATGACCACGCATGCGAGCGCTTTACAAGAGCCTTTATGGATCAGTGTGGGGCATGGTGCCGCGCGCATGGGATCGCCTTGACGGGACACGTGATGCGCGAGGACTTTTTGGCATGGCAGACCGAGGCGCTCGGAGAGACCATGCGCACCTACCGCGGCTTTGATATTCCCGGCATTGACGTGCTTTGCGATGAGACGCTGTTTGCCACGGCAAAGCAATGCCAATCGGTGGTGCATCAAAAGGGCGCCGAGGCAATGCTTTCCGAGCTGTACGGCGTTACGGGCTGGGATTTTGACTTCCGCCATCACAAATATCAGGGAGATTGGCAGGCTGCACTCGGCGTGACCGTGCGCGTGCCGCACCTGACTTGGATGTGCATGAAGGGCTGCGCCAAGCGCGATTATCCCGCCAGCATCGGTTATCAATCCGCGTGGTATTCCGAGTATTCCCACATTGAGGATCATTTTGCACGCGTCAATACCGCAATGACGAGGGGAACACCCATCGTCAGAGTGGCGGTCATCCATCCCATCGAAAGCTTCTGGCTGCACTACGGCCCCTCGGAAAATACCGCTGAGGCAAGAGAGCAGCTCCAATATAACTTTGATTGCGTCACCAATTGGCTTTTGCGCGGAACAGTTGATTTTGATTATATCAGCGAGTCTCTGCTGCCCGAGCAGTATCGCAAAACCGAGGATGCCACGCTGGGTGTGGGGAAGATGCAATACGATGCTGTGATCGTTCCCGGACTTGAAACGATCCGTTCCACCACGTTGGAGGCTCTGGAGACCTTTGTCAGCAAGGGCGGCAAGCTGATCTTTATGGGTGCCTGCCCCAAATTTGCAGATGCAGAGGAATCCGACCGTCCGAAAAAGCTCTATGACCGTGCACACAAAATTCCCTTCAGCTCGGTGGCATTGCTGGATGCCGTCAAGGAGGAGCGCGAGGTCATGATCCGCGACGGTGAGGGGAAGATGACCGACAACCTGATCTGTCAGATGCGCCGTGACGGAAACGGCAAATGGCTGTTTGTGGCGCACGCTCGCACGGCAAAGCAGCCCTACGGGTATCAGCGTGGGGACAACAGTCTGGTACCGCAGGAGCTTCGCATCACCGTCAAGGGCGAGTACAAGCCCATGCTGTACGATACGATCAGTGGGGAAATTCTTCCCGTTGCTTTCTGCCTGCGTGACGGAAACACCGTGATCAGCAAAACCGTTTATGAGAGTGACAGCCTTCTGCTTCGCCTTGAGGAATGTGAACATACCCCCGATGCGGTCATGCCGACGGCAAAAAGACGCGTGATCAAAAAGATCGATTTTAAAGAAAAGGCGGAGTATTCCCTGAGCGAGGACAACGTTATGGTGCTGGATATGGCAGAGCTGTCGTTTGACGGCAAAACGTGGGGCGCCCTTGAGGAAATTTTGCGTATAGATAAAAAGCTGCGTGACGAAAGAGGCTATCCTCTGGTCAACGGACGCGATATGCAGCCATGGCTGATGCCCAAGGAGAAGATCACCGAATTCCCGTATCTGCGCTTTACATTTGAGAGCGAGATCGAGGCACCCTGCCGCTTGGCGTGCGAGGAGCTTTGCGAGCTGATCTTCAACGGTGATGTCCTGCCCATTTCCTACGACGGCGGATATTATACCGACCGCACCATCCGCACGGTCAGCATGCCCAACCTGAAAAAGGGACAAAACGAGCTTGTGGTGCGCGTTCCTTTTGGCAAGACCGTCAGCATGGAAAATATGTTCCTGCTCGGAAGCTTCGGTGTGCGTGTTGAGGGCTGTCGATGCGTGGTAACAAAGCTGCCCGAAAAGCTCTGCTTCCAATCTCTGACCACGCAGGGGATGACGTTCTACGGAGCCAATCTGACCTACAAGACCGCATTTGAGCTGGATCGCGACGGAGATATTGTGGTCCGTGCCGAGCGTTATCTGGGCGCACTGCTTAGTGTTCGCATTGACGGCAAGGATATGGGAAAGATCGTCTTTTCACCCTATCGCCTGCTTTGCAAGGGCTTAAAGGCGGGCAAGCATACGCTGGAGCTGACCTTCCATGGAACCCGCGTCAATAGCTTTAACGCGCTTCATAATTGCGGAAACTCCGATTGGATCGGTAACGATTTTTGGTATTCCACCGAGAATGCCTGGAGCTATGAGTATTGCCTCAAGGAGATCGGTGTACTAAAGTCTCCCGTGATCGACATTTTGGAATAACCTCTGACAGTTTCATAAAAAGCTACTTTCGTTGAAATTACATGCCAAAAGGGATATAATAAAAGCGTAGACCGTTCAAGGGGACTTTTGGACGGCTGCAATACGGAATAAAAATTGGAAAGGAACAATTTTTTATGGAAACAGTCAAGTATATCAGGCATCCGTATCGGGGGAAAAGGATTACCTCCGAGCTTCCGGATATTTTTGCCAAAGCAATGCCGCCGGGGAGCTATTATCAGGATGTGCTTACTGTGACGGGGCTGAGCGAGCATGACGTTTTGATTTTTACCATTGGAAAGAACGTGTATCCGCCCAACGTGGAGACCTCTACGGCGTTTCAGCGCTGGATGGTGCTGTATGTAGTAGATGGAACAATGTTTTGCGGAAAGCAGCAGATGGGGCGCGGAGATTTTATCATCATTCCGCCCTCACACAGCAAAAACTTTCACACCAAGCAAAACCATGCCACGTATTATTGGTGTACCACCAACGATGAGGAGGTTGCGCGGGTGTTGAATCTTTGCGGATACAGCGATGAAAAAATCATGGTGGGACACAGCGATCTTGTGCAGGACGTGGTGGTGGAGTTTGAAAAAACCATCTATCGAACCATCAAGCAGTGTGATATTCGCGTTTATCTGATGGCGCGCTTTTCCATGATCTTTGCCTATCTTTCTGCAAACATCAACAAGACCTCTACCACCTCCGATCAAACCTTTAAGCAATGCTTAAACCTGATTGACGGTATGCAGGGGAACATTACGGTGGATTATCTTGCCAAGCATGCCTTTGTCAGCCGCCGCTACCTCTATTCGATGTTTAAGGAATACAAAAACATGTCGCCCACCGAGTATATCACCTCGGTGCGGATGCGTGTTGCCGACGATTATCTCACCAGCACCGATTTCAGCGTTTCCAAAATTGCCGAGCTGTTGGGATATGCCGACTATACGCATTTTACCCGCGCCTATACCAAATTTTTCAAAATTGCGCCCTCCAAGCGGCGAAAGCAGGATATGATCGACGATAAAAAGCGCTGACTTGATTAAAAAAAGCAAAAAATATACCATTTTAAAAAGATGCCATGTTTTTTATGGCATCTTTTTTTGGTGTGGTTTTTTAAAAATTCTTGTTTTATTTGTTAATGATGCATAAAAACAAAGAACGAAAATTGTATATTGTGGAACATATATAAAAATCAGCTTCTCAAATTGATATACATTGCTCACTATGCGGTATTCATACAGAAGTGGAATTATGTTAAAATGAGTGTGAAATCGTGGGAAAGATCCCATTATTAAAATAAGAAAGGAAGATGCCTATGAAAAAAACTTTTGCAATGCTCATTGCAATGTTGTTGGTGTTGGCAACTCTGCTTTGCTCCTGCAACGGCGACAAGGGTGAAGAACAAACCCAGCCGCCGCAGGATACGGGAGAGGAAACGTTGCCGGGTCCTCCCTCCAAGGTACCGGCAGACCTCAAGTTTTCCCACCAAGAGGTCACGGTTCTCCTTCCCGCACACGCAAAGGAGGAGTTTGACGCTGACAACTCCACAGCCGTTATTGACAAAGCAATAATGGACAGAAACGAGGCAGTGGAAGGCCGATTGGAGATCGAACTCACCTACCTACCTCGTGACGAAGCCAACACGGGAGCCTATCAGGGTGTCATCCGCAACTCGATTTTGGGTGGCGGCGACAGCTATGATATCGTAACCGGAAATGCCTACTACACGGCGGCGCTTGCTGCCGAGGGCTTGTTCTACGATTTCAACACGGTAGCGGATGACAACTACGTATCCACCGATCTTGTGTGGTATAACCAATCGTTTGTCAAAGACACTGCCTACAAAAATCAGCTTTACTTCCTTACGGGAGACCTGACCATCAGCATTTACGACCGCACGCCGGTGGTATTCTTCAACGAGGATGAGCTGGACCGTTGGCAGATTACGGAAAACCTTTACAACGTAGCGTTGGAGGGGAATTGGACGATTGAATACCTGCAAACGCTGGTACAAAACGTGGAAGAAAACCTGGACGGACTTGACGAAAAGACCAAGGACGATTACTACGGCTTGTTCTTCAACGGCGGCTCCATGAACATTGACGCAATGCTGACGTCGGTTGGCATTCGTCTTGCAACGATCCAGGAGGACGGCAGCGTCAAGATCTCTTGGACGGACGGCACCGCATCCGATGCATTTGCAAAGATCTACCAGCTGATGTACGAAAGCACGGGTGTTTACACGGGTACGGTAGCAAAGGGCACCTATTACGGTGAAGCCACCAACTACTACTCCGAGCAAGCATTCTTTGAAAGACGCTCGATCTTCAGCTTTGGTATGCTGAATGCGGCAAAGACCTTTGCGCTCACGCCCGATCTTCACTACGGAATTCTGCCGCTTCCCAAGTACGATGCAGCAAAGCCTTACGCCACCACGCCGCAGGATGCGCACTCGGTGGTTGCACTGCCTCGGAACCTTGGCAACAATCTTGGCAGATCCACCGCCGTGTTGGAAACGCTTTCCCAGCAATCCTACCTGATTCTGCGTCCCGTTTATCATGAAACGGCGTACAAGGTACGTTATGCAAGCTCGGCAGAAACGGGCAAGCTGTTTGACACGGTAATTGAGAGCGTAACGTTTGATTTTGGAACCTTTTATTCCAACTCGCTCCAAAACGCTACGCACAAGCTTCGCAACCGCTTGTCGGGTGAGGGCACGGCAGCAAGCAGCAGCTTGACGGGTGTTACCATCATGTACACGCGCCAGGTGCAAGGCAAGCTGGACGAATTACTTACAAAGTTTGACACCATGGAGGTACCGCCCGCCGCGTGATAAGGGCATACTCCAACTCTTTCAAGCGCGCTTTGGTGTCATCCTGAGCGGAGCAAACGCCACAGTGCGGCGTTTGAGCAGTCGAACCCGACCATAGGGAGGGCAACGCCAACGGCGTTGGGATCTGCAAAGGCGTTCCTCCCCTTGTAGATCCCGCATCGGCGTACCGCCTCGCGCTTTGGCGACAAGCCGCCAAAGTTCGGCTTGCGCTCAGGATGATACAAGGGGAGAAAAGCCCCCAAGCCTCCGCCTGAGGATAAAGGCAACGCGCCGCCAAACACCGTAGGTGTCATTCTGAGCCTGTCGAACTTTTTCCACCGAGATCCCGAACAGTACTTCGT
>JAGANE010000330.1 GCA_017624395.1 Clostridia bacterium | reverse complement strand
TTTTTGTGGGGAACTTTTGAAAAAGTTCCCCACACCCCTCAAAACTTTCACTGAATTTTTTAATAGTGGTCGGATAAAGTTTATCCGTAGCCGCATAGGTACTATCGGCAAAGCGTTACACCTTCTTTTCAAGAAAGCGGGGGCATCAACTCTGCCCCCCGTGGCTTTCTACCTCGGGAAAGGGAAGCTCGCTTGCATCTCCGCCAAATTCCAACCATTGGCGGTTGGTCTTGACCATAAAGTCGTGTTTTAACTCCAACGCCTGCGGATACTGCGTAAGAATTGCTTTTAATTTTTCGACCCTTACCGTCAACAACGCCCGTTTGAATAGCATTTTGGATTCTTCCAATTCCTCGTCGGTCATTTTTTTGTTTTCTCCCATGATAATATTCCTCACATTTCAAAAAGAATGATATACCGTTACTCTCCTCATCCGTCAGCCGCAGGAGCGACTGCCACCTTCTCCGCTGGAGAAGGCTTTTTTGTTTTGTTTCATTTTTTCACCGTTATTCTAATCTTAACAGATGTATTATAACATGGTAGTATTTATATTGCAAGTAGTTAGTATTAAACTGTTAAGAAATAAGGTAAAATATTTACAGAAAGGCGGTGTTTTAATGGACATACACGGAAAACTGACCAAACTGATGGCAGAAAGAAGCTGGTCGGAGTATCGATTGGCAAAAGAGTGCAATTTGTCTCAAACAACAATTTACAATATCATGACGAGAAACACCGTCCCCAACCCCTTTACGTTGGAAGCGATTTGCAAGGGGTTTGGGATCACACTTTCTCAATTTTTTGCTGAGGGAGATATGGTGGAGCTGACGCCTGAGCTAAAGGCGCTGTTTGACGGCTGGGTAACGCTGACGCCCGAACAAAAGCAGGCAGTTCAGCAAATCATTCAGGTCATGAATCACGATCACTGATCAAAAGGGAACCGCACGGGTCAAAAAGGACCCGTGCGGTTGTTATTATATCACAAAGCCCCCAAATCAATCGGGGGATGATCATCTTGATATTAAAATTTTTTTGAAATTCAACCAAACAAAGAAAATGATACATAAAATCGGATAAGGATTGACAAGTGCGAAAAAAAATGTTATAATAAAATATTCAGAAAATTAACGGAGAGGAGGAACGGTCATGGATCGGGAAGAACAACGTAAAAAAGCCGAGGAGCTGGATCGCTTTTGGGAGATCGATACGCTGATCCCTCCAAAACGTGCGCCGCATTATGCCGCAGATACCGAGACGACCGAGATCGAGCTGGATCCTCCTTCCTTGCAGGAGCCAAAAGCGGAGCAGGAGCCTTTGAAACCAAGGACGGTTGCCATTCCGCCGAGTGACGAGCGCCCCAAGACGCACTATATTCCACCCCACACCGCCGACGAGATCCGCCGACAGCAGCAGCCTGATGAGGAATATATCCCCGACAATGCCCTGATCCGACGAGTGCGACTTTACCGTTGGAAAAGCAATTACCGCTATTACGAGGGCTTTGCACGGGATGCGGCAAAGCTTTATCCCGTAACGGGGGTGGAGTGTCCGCGCGTACCGTTTTTCTCTTACGTGCCGCAATATACGCAGATGTCGCGTGCGCAATTGGAGTGGTATTTGTGGTGGCGCGAGAATTTCCGCCGTGACGTTTATCTCGATACCGATTACAGCTACGTTTTGCTTTACGTTTACGAGGTCATCAATCTGTCGGGCAGAACCGACCCCGTGCGCGATCAGGAGCTGTTGTGCAAGCTTTGGGTAAATTACCGAGCCTCCTACCGTCAGCTGGACAGCTATTTGCCCGAATGGATCTGCGATTATAGTTTGATCCACCGTCTCAAGCCGCCCGCCATGATCAAGGGAGAGCTGCTTGGGGCAATCATGTCGCGCTGTACGCTCAAGGAGTTTTACGTTCCCGTTGACGGAACCGATGCCTATATCCACGCGCTTTTGAGCTTTTGCTCCAATTACGATTATAAAAAAAGCAAGTTTTATACCGACGAGCGCATCAAGCTTTTTGACCGTGCCATGGCGGTTGCCCTGCGTGCCGTTGCCAAGCATACGGGCAAAAACGGCAAGCTCTTTAACCTGACCGAGATGGACGACAGCAAGCTTGCGCGGGATGCATACAGCGGAGCACTTTGCTCCTACCGCATCAAGCGGCGCATCGAGGTTGATTTTTGCTCCTTTTCGCGCTCGCACGAGCTTCGCTATTTTTTGACCGACGTGATCAAATATACCGAAAATCGCGTGCGCTCCTACTGTGCCATTCGCTCGCGCCTTTCCATCTATGCGCTTCCCGCCGAGGTGCGGCAGCTGCTTGACGGAGCGCTTGACGAGCTGCTTCCCACACAGACGGCACGCGCAGCGGCAAAAAAGAAAGCGGAGGACGAGGCTGTCGGTGCATATGAAAAGCTTTACGATCTGCCGCAAAAGGCACTGTCACTGACCGATGCGGCGGAGATCGAACGGCTTTCGTGGGACACCACCGAGCGATTGGTGGAGGCGTTTGAGGAGGAAGCTCCTACGGCAGAGACGGAGTCCGTTCCCGCGTCCCCCACAACGCCCCTGCAGACCGAGACGGAGACGGGAGAGGATGACTCCCCGTGGACGCCTTATTTGGATCTGTTGCGCGCTGTCCGCAATGACGACACGGCAGGGCAGAGGAGCGCGGCGCGAGAGACGGGAAAGCCGCTTGACGTGCTTGCCGATGAGATCAACGCGCTTGCCGCCGATCTTTTGGGAGACATTTTGTTGGAGGAAAACGGCGACGTGTTTGCCGTGATTGAGGATTACCGTGAAATGCTGGAGGCATTGACCGACGGCGTATAGAAAGGATTTTGCATGATGGAACAAAACGAACAGTATAACATTCCCCGTGTGCCAAAGCGGATTTTGACCTCGCTGTTGGCGTCGGTTTCCGCAGGCGTTGTGCCCCGTGCGGGCGCGCCCTATATTGCCATTGGACGTAAGGACGAGATCGCAGCTCTGCTTTCGGATCTGGAAACGGTCAACGAGGGCGGCGGCTCCATGCGTTTCCTCATTGGTCGCTACGGCAGCGGAAAAAGCTTTTTGATCCAATTGATCCGCGGTTATGCTTTGGAGCGCGATTTTTTGACTGCCGATGCCGATCTTTCCCCCGAGCGCCGTTTGCACGGCTCGGGCGGTAGCGGTGTTGCCACCTATCGAGAGCTGATGAAAAATCTTGCCTCCAAATCCTCGCCCGACGGCGGTGCTTTGCCGAAGATTATTTCGCGTTGGATCAACGAGCTGCAAAACCGTGTGATGGCATTGGGGGTCGGTGTGGATTCTCCCGCTTTTTCCGATGCTCTCAATCGAGAGGTGATGAATACCCTGCGCGATTTGGAATTTTTGGTGGGCGGCTTTGATTTTTCACGCGTGATCACCGAGTATTACCGCGCTTATACCGCAGGGGACGACGAAAAAAGAAGCGCCTGCCTGCGTTGGCTCAGGGGTGAATACGCCACCAAGAGCGAGGCAAGACGCGAGCTGGGTTTTCAGGTATCGGTCATCATTGATGACGACAATTGGTACGATTTTTTAAAGCTCTGGGCGGCATTGGCACGCACCATGGGCTATCGCGGACTTGTGGTGTTTGTGGACGAGTGTGTCAACCTTTACAAGATCTCGCACCGCATCAGCCGTGAGAACAACTATGAAAAAATACTTTCCATGTTCAACGACACCCTGCAAGGACGTGCATCGGGGCTTGCCCTGATCCTTGGCGGTACTCCGCAGTTTTTGGAGGATACGCGCCGCGGACTGTTCAGCTACGAGGCACTCCGAAGCCGTCTTTGCGACAGTCGATTTGCATTGGAGGGCTTTAAAAATCTCATTGGTCCCGTCATTCGTCTGCGTCGCCTTTCGGATGACGAGCTGTTTGCATTGATCAGCCGCGTGACCAAGCTCTATGCACAAAATTACGGTGTCGAGCCGCGCATCACCGAGGCACAGATGGTGCAATTTTTGCAGATCTGTCTCAGCCGCGCAGGCGCGGATAGTATGATCACCCCGCGAGAGATGCTGCGTGATTACATGACGGTGCTGAACATTCTGATGCAAAATCCCGATACCACCTTTGAGGAGGTGGTGGGGAGCGCGGTGACACTGAAAACCGACCGTGACACGGAGGGGGAACCCACCGAGGAGACACCCTCTGCTACCGTACCCCAAAAAAAATTCACCATTGACGAAATTGAATTTTGAGAAGGAAAAAAGATGAACGTTGTAGCTTTGATAATGGCGGGATTTTCGGTTCTGGGAGGCTTGGATTGTATCCTTGGCAACCGATTTGGAATTGGCAAGGAATTTGAGCGTGGAATGCAAATGCTGGGAACGCTGGCGCTTGCAATGATCGGTATGCTTGTGATCGCACCCACGATCGCCGAGCTTTTACAGCCTGCCCTCTGTGCCATGGCAAAGGTCGTACCCATTGATCCCTCTATCGTGACCGCAAGTCTGTTTGCCAACGATATGGGCGGCGCACCGCTTTCCGAGCAGATCGCGCAGGATCCCTCGCTTGGAAGCTTTCACGGCTTGGTGGTAGCCTCCATGATGGGAGCTACGGTATCCTTTACCATCCCGTTTGCCTTGCGCACGGTGGCAGAGGAGATGCGTCGTGAGATGCTGATCGGTCTGCTTTGCGGTGTGGTTACCATTCCCGTGGGGTGTCTGATCGGAGGATTGATCGCAGGTGTTGCGTGGCAATCCCTTTTGATCAATCTTTGCCCCTTGGCAATCTTTGCCGCAATCATTGCGCTTGGATTGCTCAAATTTCCCGATGCCTGTGTCAAGATCTTTCACGTTGTTGGAATCTTGATCAAAATTTTGATCACGGTCGGCTTGATCATCGGTATTTTTCAATCGGTGACGGGAATCGTTTTCTTAAAAAGTGCCGAAAGCTATGAAAATGCGGGCGTTGTGATCCTTGGCGTTGCGGCAGTGATGACGGGGGCGTGCCCCATGGTTCATCTTCTTTCCCGCTTGCTTCGCAAGCCATTGTCCTTTTTGGGGAACAGGTTAGGAATCGGTGAGATTGGAATGACGGGCTTTTTGGCAACGCTGGCAACCAGTGTGACCACCTTTGAAATGATGAAGCAAATGAACCGCCGAGCCGTGGTTTTAAATTCTGCCTTTGCGGTGTCGGCGGCGTTTGTTCTCGCCGATCATCTTGCCTATACGCTGGCATATCGGGGCGAGTATCTTCCCGCTGTGATGGTGGGAAAGCTGATTGCGGGGGCGTTGGCAGTGCTGATCGCGCTTCCGATCTCTGCCCGCATCGCAAAAAAGACCTCTGACGGGGAGACGACCTGACATATTGGATTTGAACGCTGAAAACACTAAAAACGGAAGAACAAAAAATGAGTGAAATATTTGAACGGTTTCCCGATTTTATACAAGAATACATCTACAGCCACACTTGGGAGGCACTGCGGGAGGTGCAGGTGGCGGCGGCAGAGGTGATCTTTGACACCGATGCCAACCTGCTGTTGACCTCGTCCACGGCAAGCGGCAAGACCGAGGCGGCATTTTTTCCGATTTTGGCGGAGCTGTGTGAGAACCCTCCGATGAGCGTGGGGGTGCTGTATATTGCACCGCTCAAGAGCCTGATCAACGATCAGTTTTACCGCATGGAGGAGCTTTTGGAGCAAAGTGGGATCCGTGTCACACATTGGCACGGAGACGTGGCGCAATCGCACAAAAAGAAGCTTTTGGACAAGCCGAGCGGCATTTTGCAGGTCACGCCCGAATCCTTGGAGTCCATGCTGATCAATCGCTCCAACGACATCGTGCGCTTGTTTGGAGATCTGCGCTATATCGTCATTGACGAGATCCACACCCTGACGGGCAGTGACCGCGGCAATCAGATCCTTTGTCAAATGTCACGCTTGGGACACCTGATCGGTCGGCATCCGAGGCGGATCGGACTTTCGGCAACGGTGGGAGACGTGCAACGCGCAGCCGATTGGCTGGGCGCGGGGAGCGGCAGAGAGACGGTGGCTCCGCAATTGCATTCCGGAAAGCTTCGTTGGCGGCTTGGTATGGAGCATTTTTATATTCAGAATTCCAAGACCGAGCAGAGTGTGGAGCCAAAGGACTCCGGCGAGGCACCTGCCGCGGCAATTGCCTACGATGCAGGATATTCGTATATGTACGATTGCGTTAAGGATAAAAAATCCTTGGTCTTTTCCAATTCGCGCGAGGAGACCGAATATCTGTGTGCCACCTTTCGCCAGATTGCCAAAAATCGCGGTGACTCCGACGTGTTTCTGATCCATCACGGCAACCTTTCGGCATCGATCCGAGAGGAGGCGGAGCTGAAAATGAAGGACGAGGAGATCATGGCGGTCACCTGTGCCACCGTGACGATGGAGCTTGGTATTGACATTGGAAGATTGGAGCGCGTTCTGCAAAATCAGTCGCCCAATTCGGTCACAAGCTTTTTGCAAAGGCTTGGCAGATCCGGCAGGCGCGGGCAGCCGCCCGAGATGATGATGGTGTTCCGAGAGGAGGATCCGCTTCCCAACACCCCTCTGCCGCAATTGATCCCGTGGGAGCTGCTCAAGGCGATTGCCATCGTGCAGCTTTATATTGAGGAACGGTTTATCGAGCCCCCAAATCTGCGCCGATTGCCGTACAGCCTTTTGTTCCATCAAACGCTCAGCGTGCTTGCGGCATCGGGAGAGCTGACCGCAAAAAGACTTGCCGATCGGGTGCTGTCCTTGCCCCCTTTTGCGCAGGTGCCAAAGGAGGATTACAAGGTGCTGATCCTCTCCATGCTCAACAACGACTTTTTGGAGATGACCGAGGAAAGGACCTTGATCGTAGGGCTTGCGGGTGAGCGGCTGTTACGGTCGTTCAAATTTTATGCGGTCTTTAAGGACAGCGAGGATTATACCGTGCGGTGCGGCTCGGACGAGATCGGCAC